>JAQTSA010000055.1 GCA_028711575.1 Candidatus Omnitrophota bacterium
TCTCATACCGGCGACATGACCAGGGTTCTTCCATTCGTCCTTATTCGGCGTTTCTATCCCCATCGGAGCAATTGTTGAAAAAAGTTTAAATCCTCCGATGACCATCAGGGAAATTGCGAGAATTATTAAAAACCGTTTGCCGCCTTCGTCAAACCCGAATGCAGCCATAATACAGAAAAATCCAGCAATAACAAGAAATATTCCCATATTACCTCCATTTTTTTTGATCGTTCAAGATAGAGAATCAATAATGAAATTTGCAAGCCAACGTAACGAATCATCAGGCAGTCCTTGGCCAAATTTAAGATTACCGAAATCACTCTCTATAACTATTATCTTATTACCGTTGATGTTGTCGGTTGTGCTTTTTATCCTGACTTGCTCGATACTTTTTCGTTCTAACTTTCCGCCATTAAAATTACCCCAGCGGCTAAGATAAGATACAGACAACTCTTCATTAAGGATCAACAGCTGAGACTTAAAGAAATAAACCCAAGCTATCACAGCAAGGAATATCATCTCAAAAAAAAGGCCAATCACCGTAAACATAAAAGCCGCCTCTTGAGCAAAGAACGGCAACCCGATAAAAATAATAATGAACAATTGGGCCGAAATCAGCAAAGGTAACGATAACCTTTTTTTTGTGACAGTTATAATTAAATTACGGCCTTGATTTTTAATCTCAATTCCTTCCGGGATACGAGCAAGCACGGCTTTATCAATCCTTATTTTTCCCTCCCCGATAAGGTCTTTTACTGATTTATCAAGATCGCCTACTTCCCGTTTAACAATCGTTTCTTGCGACATTTCAAGTGCCGACAGTTTTAACGCCCGGCTGTAAGACTCCCATTTTTGACGAGTATCTTGGGCCGACCTTGATTGATACAACAGCAGTTTTTTCTTTGGGTCAGAATGCTTTAATTCAATGATATAAAGGGTATACGATGACCGGTTTTTACTGCCGGCATGATACTCACTACGATAAAGCACACCTTCATATTTTACCAGAAACTCCCGCCACTCCTTTTTTCCAAAAATATTTTTTTTAGAGAAAAGAACAGTATCATTTGTAATCGCGATCTGCCCCTTTACGATAAATTGGTTTAAACCTATCAGAAACAGCGCTGTGCCGAGCAAGAAAAAAACTAGGGCTAAAAACATCACCGGCTCAAAATTGCCGGCGAGAAGGGATTGGATTGCAAAAACAACCGGTACCCCCCCCCCCAGACCAGAGAAAAAATTATTAAAAAAACACCCAGGCCATAAGAGCCTTTTATCTTGCGTTTTGCCGGTAACTTGGTGACATCAATATCAATCACTGGACTAAAATTCCTAATCTCAATTTTAATGATTTAGCCTCCCCAAATTATTTAGCTTTTTGCTGAAGCAGCAGTTCCGGTTTATCAATATCTATCTGAAAAACAAAATGGTTAAGAAACGACATCCCCAACAACCCATCACTATTACCCAGCACTTCTTTTTCTAGCACCAGCGCCGCGACATTTACCACCCGCACACCCTTTAGGCGAACCACAGGAATAACTACTCCCCGGGCAGATACGATTTGGCCATTTGCCAGTTGAACCGGAACTTTTTCGGCCCGGTCCAATCTAATTTTAAGTTTTTTTGCTGTCGCGGCACTTATCTTGGTTTGGGAAGCACCGGTATCAATCAGCAGCTGTACCGGCACTTTATTACGCCCTAATTGAGCTTTTACATAAAGACTGTTTCCAACCCTCTCAATCGGAACAATTTGCTTGCCCTTAACTATATAAACCGCGGTACGAACAGCCCGGCTTGCGGCTTTACCGCTGTTGTAAGCTAACTTGCCCGTTTTTTCAGCTACTTTTGCCGTAACTCTGGCAGTTTTCCAGCCAACTTTTGCTACAGTTGATACCCCACGGGCAGTACCTTTAACCACATGACAAGCAGTAAAAGTAAAAATTACGATTAAAAGAATAAACAATCGATAAAACATATTTTATCTTTGTATATACGATTAGCCATTAACAATCGAATAAAAACAGATCTCTAACTTAGCGATAGATAAACTAGTTTTTAATTAAGCCTTTATCCTTCTGATCCGGTACCCTCACCAGATATAATGCCGCCATTAATAAGCTAATCGTTATTGGCTGATAAGAATCTCTACTTATCATCCAGGCAAAAAGACATAAAAACGGCATAACAACAACCATGACGTGAATTTTTGCAATCTCCCCAGATTTAAAGGGAAGAAACATCAGCCGCCAAGAAGCTCCCTTAACAAAAACGTTCAGGTTTGAGATAAAAACCCCTAAAACCATCGGCCAGAACCTAATCAATAAATAAATAACCGGACTAAAAAAATCAGAGTTAACAAACCCGTTTCTTCCAAAGAATGAATGCGGTTCCATCTCGGCAAACACCGAAAGAAAAATCCCATAAAAGGAAAAAAGATAGCAGTAAATGTACGATATTATCCAAGCCACCAGCAACACGGCCACCCACAACAGGACAAAGAATACTTCGTCAGGAACCTTTTTTAATTGTGCGATTTTAGACTGAATACAGTTTTTATAATAATCCGTGTTTAAAACAATACTGATTGCTCCAAAAAAAGTGCAGGCCCAGAAAAAAAAAAGGGCCGCAAGCCACATGCTCCAGCAAAACTCCTGAAGCGACCAACGATAAATAATCGCGTATATCGTGTTAATCGAAAAAGCAAAAATCCCTGGCACTGAGGAAAATAATAGTTTTCGGCTATTGACCATCAGCTTTGGAGGATTTTGATTGTTTTACCGGATTTAAAATGAAAAAGTTCGTTCTTTTCGGGTTCCTCAGAATCAGAGAAAACATCCAATATACTAAAATCAAACCGCTTAAGGGCATAGTTTGTAATCCTTTTATGATTTATCAGTCCGAAAAGTCAAAGCGTTTATTATCCCTTTATCTAAAAAAAATCATCTATTACGACAAAGATCAAGCTAAAAGAATACTTACCTTAATTTAAAGATTGTTTTATTATAATACAAATTGATCGATGGAGAAATAAGTTTTTGAAAACAGCATTAAGACAACAGCTTTATATTTGTAAGTTGTGAGTTTTAGGGTTTCGGGTTTAGGGTGAAGAGAGAAGAGTCAAACGATTGTCAGACAATAGTCAAACCGGACCTTCTGTCCTGTCAAACATTGTGGGATATGGATTCAAGACTCTGGGTTATTAGGTTTATTGTTTAACGACAGTTTGATACGCTTACTCCGCGTATTTGACGCGACTATAAGGAGCCTTTGACTATCTCTTGTATCATCACTCAATGACTCAATCACTTACAAGCCTCCCAACATCTGATCTCATTCGATATGCTTTATCGGCGCGCCAACATATATCTGACGAGGCCGGCCGATCTTTGTTGTTGGTGTATCGCGCTGTTCTTTCCAATGGGCAATCCATCCCGGAAGCCGCCCCATCGCGAAAATAACTGTAAACATATTTGTCGGAATACCAATTGCCCGTAGAATTATACCACTGTAAAAATCCACGTTAGGATATAGTTTACGCTCAATAAAGTAATCGTCTTTAAGAGCTATTTCTTCAATTTGTTTTGCGACATCAAGACATGGGTCGTTAATGCCTAACTTCAAGAGCAATTTATCGCAGATCTCCTTAATGATCTTTGCCCGAGGATCAAAGTTCTTATATATCCGATGCCCAAACCCCATCAGCCGAAAAGAATCTTTTTTGTCTTTTGCCCTTTCAATAACTCTTTTTGCCTGGCCGCCGTCGCGAACAATAGATTCAAGCATTTCGATCACGGCTTGATTAGCGCCGCCGTGCAAAGGCCCCCAAAGAGCGCAAATCCCGGCCGATATAGACGCAAAAAGGTTAGCCTTCGAACTCCCCACTAACCGTACCGTAGATGTACTGCAATTCTGTTCATGGTCAGCATGAAGGATAAGGATCTTTTCTATTGCGTCAACGACTTCTTTATCTAATGGATACTCATCTACCGGAGTAGAAAACATCATATGAAGAAAGTTTTCGACGTATCGATACTTGCGTTTAGGATAGATTATCGGCTCACCGATAGATTTCTTATAAGAATACGCGGCAAGAGTTCTCAGTTTAGCTAAAAGTTCAGCAATGATTTGGTTAATCTCACCGGGATTGATTTCCAGGTTTGAAAGCTCAGGATAATATGCCGAAAGAGTTACCACCATCGCCGACAAAGTGGCCATCGGATGGCTTGAGCTGGGTAAATTATCAAAAAGCTTTACCATGTTATCATGAATCATGCAATTACTGGTAAGAAGCTTAGAAAAAACGCCCCGTTCATCAGCCGACGGCAAATGTCCAAAAATTAAAAGATGGGCAACTTCAACGAAAGTCCTCTTTTCAGCAAGCTCTTCAATCGGTATACCCCGGTACCGTAACACACCATTTTCGCCGTCGATATAAGTTATACTACTTAAACAGGAGGCGGTATTGGAAAACCCGTCGTCATAGGTTACAAACCCGGTTTTACTACGAAGCTGAGAGATATCTAAAGCTTTTTCATTCTCTGTACCGGTAATAACCGGACAAAGAATAGTCTTATTGCCAACAGTTATTTCCGCCGTTTCACTCGGTTGTTTTGATTGGGAATTATCCATCTGCCACCTCTATTTTTTATGTTTTATATTTAGGCCATTTTAAAAGTCTTCAGCAACACTTTCAGATTATCTTAACCAACAGAATCCAACCCTCATTGCAAGCATTTTAAAAAATTACAACTTAAAAATAAAAAAACATTAGTTTGCTAGCCTAGGCAGGAAATCCCCTGACTTTTGGCTAGCTCCGCTTAAATACTATTAATTGGATATATTTTACCTCGATCAATCGATAAAAGAAATATTTATCTTCCTAACCCAATAAACTATTAACGATAGTTCCGGCACAGAATCAGTCAATGACATCGCATTGAGTCCCAGTCGTAAAATCACTCAGTCAAGGCCGTGCGGCCAATCATAACAACTTAGTCTCACTTCCTAGAAAAAACGCAAACTCTAAAATCGTCAAAGGAAAAAAGGGCTAACTGGAAGTTGATAGGTTATGGCCGCTATCGGAAGCGCACAGACCCACAAAAAAACTATTACATTGAGAAACTGTAGCAACTATTTCCCCTCTTACTAATGAGTCACAACAACTCAATACAGCCTGTTCCGGATTTAAGCAAACCCTTGTAATACACATCAATTTATAAATTTTCTTTTTGTTTAACATTTTTTCTCTTTCATTTTTTCTTTAGATTTAAATCAATTTTTTGATAAAATTAGTTCTTGCGCCTAATAATTGTTTTCTTATAAGCAAGGTCTCTATCACCAATAGTTACAACGTCTTCATTACGGCAAAAATGTTATTTTTTCTCCTGAAACAAATGAACATCCTGCTGGGGAAAAGGTATAGTTATACCGTTCTTTTCCAGTTCAGATTTGCCTTTCTCCAGTGTATCGAAATACACGTTCCAATAGTCCTGTGGTTTAACCCAAGGCCGGCAGACAAGACTAACGCTGCTGTCTCCCAACTCAGAAACCGCGATCACCGGTTTAGGGTCTTTCAATACCCGTAAATCAGAACTAACGACCTTTTCCAGAACTTCTTTAGCAGTTTTAATATTATCGCTGTAAGAGATACCAAAGACCAAATCGATTCTTCTTTTTTCAATAGCGCTAAAATTAGTTATATTTCCTCCCGTGATCTGAGCGTTAGGAACTATTTCTTTTCTGTTATCCGGAGCATTAAGGATAGTGGTAAATATCTGAATTTCTTCTACCGTACCCATAGTTCCGCCGGCCTGAATAAAATCACCGACCTTAAACGGTTTAAAGATGATCAACAAAACCCCGGCGGCAAAATTAGACAGCGACCCCTGCAACGCCAGTCCGACAGCTAACCCCGCCGCGCCAATCACGGCGATAAACGATGTGGTCTGAACGCCCAACTTGCCTATCGCGGCAATAACAACAAACACCAAAAGCCCGGTATAAGTTATATGCCTGGTAAAAGAAGCCAAAGTTTTTTCAACCTTAGCTTTTAGCATAAAATTTTCGACAATCCGGGACAAGACCCGGGCCAACCACCTACCGACAACAAAAATAATTACAGCAGCTAAAAAACTCAACCCATACTCAGCGATATAAGCATAAAATTTGTTTAGAATTTCCTCCATAACACCACCCCTTTTTTTAAGCTCGTCCCAGGCTCAAGAGAGAATAATCCAGTTACAAAAAAACTAGTTTGACTCTTAAAACTCATATTTTAGCCCGGCAACGAACTGGGTATCAGTAGTTTTTTTGCCTGCTGCCGGTTCGCTATCGTAATCAACGATATATTTCAGCTCAAGACTTATTTTTTCATTTAAGGGGTTGATCAATGCCGTTTCTGAGCGAAGGATCACTCCCGCGTTTGATTCCAGGCCCGGATAGACCGAGATGTCCTGCGAGATAAAAGTATTATCGAACATTTTCTTTTTCATAAAAGTATGAGCTAACGCGGTTAAAGATTCGTTATCGGCCGCGGTATTTTCCCGGTGCCGAGTAATTCTGTAGCCAAGTCCGGCGTCAACATCCCAGATCCAGTCAGGGTCAGTATAGATATGATAACCGATACCAAAAGAAGGAGTAACCCGGTAATCGATGTCAGCAAAATAATCGTGATCGGCCAAAACCTGGTAAAAGTTAAACAACCTATCGTCCTTGCCAAAATCAAAAGAATATTTCCCAAGCAAATCCCATTTCTGTCCGTCCATATTATTATCAGTTTCGGAATAAGAAAGGTTAGCTTTAGCTGAAACTGTAGATTTGTTGACTTTTTTTGCGGCTTGGGCTGACAAATTGCCAGAGGCTTTCTCGGTATTCCCGCTAGTTTTGCTATATCCTAAAAAGATATCGCCTTTCCACCCCTCAAGAAAACTTCCGGCGAAAACATCGTTACCAATAAAGATTGCCAATACAAAAATAATAATACTAAGACAAAAAACAATCCAATTTTTTTTCTTACTGCTCATTTTCTCCTCCTTCACTAATTTCACCTATTATTAATTTTTTTTAACAATACCATTGTCTTTAATCTTTTTTGTTGAATAGAATACCCAGGGTATAATGCCAAATTGAGCGATTAAAGCAATCCCCCCGGCAGCGCCGCCAGTAAAAGTTAACAGGTAATCATTGCTGTAATCTGCGGCTCCGGCATTGCCGCCGCACAGAATATAGGCAAAAAACCATCCGGCAAAAAATGTTGAGACTGAAAAGGTTAGCCAGATCAAAAATCTTACAATCCGCAAAGATTTTTGATTAAGACATAAATTAAAGATACCTGCGCCCACGGCAAGTATAATAATTATTATCCCTAAAGGCCCAAGGCTCCAGAAAGAATATTTTAGCAATTGATGGGTTTCGGCTTTTGATAATGAAGCTGTCGCGGCAAGCAGTAACATTAAGATACTGCTTGGCGCAAACCATAGAAAAGAAAAAAACAGCATACTTAATATAGGCCAAAATATCAAAAACGAGAAACGCAATGATTTTTTAAGTTTACTTTGTTTATCAAATTTTATTTTTTTCATATAACAAAAAGATTAATACTGATTCACGTCCTCCGGGTCATTGTATCAGATATTTTCTCTAAAAGAAAATAAGCAATTACATTCCCTGTTACAATGACTACCACTATAGAATCAGGCCCAAAGGTTCCCTTTAAATAAGGCCAAATAAAATATCCCGACAGCAAAACAAGCATACTTGAAAAAATATTATTATTTTTTACTTTCTTTATTTTTTTATAGGGAGCGATTAAAAGTAGGCCGAATACAATCGGTAACAAGCTATCTTGGAATCTTTCACTCAAGGACGGAGTTTTTTCGGAATATTTTATTATCCCTAATATATCCAGAACCGAAGTGAGCAATAAAAAGCACCCCAAGATAATGGCAATTATCCGGATCGTTAATATCATTATTTTTATTCTTTTTTTCATCCTTCCCATTTAGCTAAGCCGATATTTTTGACATAAAATAGGTAACCGTTGTTCCGGCAAAAAAGACGATACCACCAACTATAGCTGTTTTAAGGTTCGATGGTATTCCGGGGAAAACCACCGATAAAGACGCAATCACCAATCCTAGTATGAAATAGTATGTGCCGGCGGGAGCTTTTTTAAGCGCGGTCTCTATAATTTTCGAAAAAACAAGAATCCCAATTGCCGCGCCGGCTCCGACTACCAAAAGAGGCAAGACCACAAACCCTTTAATCGCCGATATGATCAAGCCGTATTGCCCCATAATAACCATTATAAAAGAACCGCTGACTCCGGGAACAATCATTCCTCCACCGGCCATGAAACCGGAAAAAAGAAGAAAGATGTAACTAGTCAAACTTAATTCCGCCACCCCGCCATTGCCGGCCATCGCGAACCCTTTTGTCTCCGATCCCCACAATGCCGGGATGATTACAAGCGCCACACCAATCAAAAACAAAACTAAACGTGAGCCGGTCGGTTTCATGTCCGGATTCGCCCGCCATATCGCGGGGATCCCTCCGGCTATAAGCCCCATAAAAGCAAATAGTGTCAGATGATAATGGAAAGCCAGCAAATAATTCATCAGGTTAGCTAAAAACACAATAGCGATTGCCGCAGCCAAAAATACTGTCGCCAAAAATATGGCATAGGCTTTTCTTTTTTCCGGTCTAGCGAAAATGTTGGAAATCGCCTCTATCAGCTTATCGTAAATGCCAAGTACAACCGCAAGCGTTCCGCCTGATACCCCGGGAATTATGTTGGCCACCCCGATGACCATTCCTTTAATAAATAAAATGACTGTTGTTTTTATCCTCGCTAACATATTCTCCTTTCCGGCAATTATGGCTATCTTCCAGCCGCGTTATAAATATTGACAAAATAAATAATTAATCATCAAGCAAAAAAATATTTTAGGTTTCAGGCTCTTCTTTATGAACGCTTGACCATAACAACAACCCCAGTCCAGCACTCACAGAATTTAGGATTACATCCTTCCATTCAAAATACCTATTAGGAAGAATATGCTGAATTCCTTCATCTCCAAAACCGAGCAATGACGTCAGAAAAAACGCCCCCGTATAAGCAGCTAAAGGCCTAAGATCTAACCTTAACGCGCGAATCACTAAACAAACCAAAATTCCGTATTGAATCAGATGGATACGCTCTTCCGGAATTTTAAGCCAAACCAATGCGGCGCCATAACAAGCAACTGTTCCGAAAAACAACAAATACGACGATATCCTCCGCCAACGAACATGAAAGAAAACAAAACAAGTTATCCAAGCCGATATCAAAACTAAAGCAGCCCAAACAATTACATTAAAAGGCGTATATTTCTTCAAAAATTCGCAAATAGGCCGGACGATATACAAAGTCGAGTAGATTAACACTGTCCAGCCAGCGGCAAATCCCCAATATTTTATTCGCTCATTCATACCCGGCTTTAACAGACAATCCGTCGCTGAAAATTACAATATCGCCACTTCTATCGGTTCGAAAAATGCGTCCGGACAGAGCATTTAATCCTTCCGTTAAGGGCTTTCCATATTCATTGCTCCCCGTAGACAGGACAAATATCTTATCCCTAACCCTTGAAATAAATGTCTCACTCAACAACCCGCCATGATGGGGAATCTGAACACAATCGGCACCCAAAACCTCAGGAAACGTGAGAATAATCTCATCCTGTCCTTTCGGCTGAATATCGCCGGTCAGCCAAAACTGCATTTTACCATGAGTAAGCAAAAAAGATAGCGAATCCTCATTAGCCGAACGGCTCAAAACTCGGGGATGCAGAACCAAAAGGCTCGTATCATGACTTTTTAAAGGAATTTCTCCGCCACGCCACAAAACCGTAACCGGAATCCTGTTCTTTTGCAGTTCCGATAACAAGGCCGAATATTCTTTGTGACCTTCGCCCGTTTCGCCATTGACATAAACATGGCGAATTTCAAAATGTTGCCGAATCTTTTCAAGCCCGCCAAAATGATCCAAATGAGAGTGGGTAATGACAACAAAATCGAGCCGCGAAACATCAAGTTTTTTAAGAACTTCAACAACCTTCTCTGCGGTTTCTGGTCCACCGGTATCAATCATCGCGTTGATCCCTCCCGGCAATTGAAGCAATATTGCATCACCATAACCGACATCAAAGAACCGCACTTTTAGCGGTTCATAGCTCCAGGAAGAATTCATGATAACTCCGAAAAAAAAACAACTAAATAAAAGAAAAGTTTTTTTAATTAGTCCGTTAACTCTCATCAAATATAATTTAAAAGTCCTATTTTTATTTTACCGAACAAAATGATCACTGAAAAGATCTAACACACAAAAATTTATACATATCATGGTCGCGAAAGAAAGAGCTTGAAACGTTCTTCTTGCTAAGCTTAAGCCCTTGGACCGGTTATTTAGACATCTAACCATTTAAAGAATACGTTTTCTCTATATCAAACGATTAATGATAAGTCAGCAATTGTATCTTCCGCTTAAACAAAAGACATCAAAGTGATACCTAAAATGAATTATTTTCCCCTCCCAATAGGAATGATGTAAAGCGGAGCTTCTTTTGCATTTAAAATTTTTTTAACGTCCTCATCGGAAAATGCACCAATAACAACTGTTGCCAAGTTTAAGGATTTTGCCTGGAGATAGATATTCTGACCGACATGGCCGGCTTCCATATGAACATATCTTTTTCCCCGTTCTCCATACTTACCTGTAGTTCTTTCATATTGAGCGCAGATAACAACACTTATCGGCGCATTTTTTACAGAACTCTGAGAAAAAGAGCAGGAAAATAGATCAAACCGCTTATCGCCATCAACAACCTTAATTAGCGAATGCCTTTCCGGATTATAACGATAAATCCCGGACTTTAAATCCTTAACTTTACCGGCGGCTAAATAAATTTCTAACGGATATAGAGCTCCGGCAGAAGGAACTGTTCTTAATCTTCGATTAGCAGTAATGCCTTGGGCTGACCAGAGAAGTTGTGAAACTTCTCCTAAACTCAATGGCCCGTTTTTATATCCTCTTATCGACCTTCTTTTAGAAATTGCCTCTTCAACCGATAGTTTACCAACTGTTTTGACAGGAGAAAGGTTGATCTCCTCTTCAATATTTCCCGCTAAAACTGTCTCTCTATCTTCAAAAAAGTATTCACCAAAAAGCAGTTCGCCAAGCATAACTATGATTAAAATTAAAAAGTATTTATTTATTTTTTTCATCGTCATCGGAATCGCGGGATAAAGCCGGTCAAAAACCTTCTTCTTACAAATCCATCGCCCTTATAATCCGTTATTTTACCCAACACCCGCCGGCAAAAATAAATTTTCTTGCTACATAAAACGGTTGGCTGACCAGCAAGACTCACCTATCAGGCCATGTTACCGTTGCGATCCAAAACGTCCTGAAGAAAAAAAGGTCGCGTTTAGAGTAATAAAAGAATTCGTCTTATTGTTACCACGCCCGGCACTCATTACCTTGCCCTTCATCACTGATCTGCCGATTTTTCAATCGCCAACCGTATTCTTTTCTCAAGGCTGACACTGCTATACACTAAAAGCCCGAATGCTAATATCCATATCCAGGAAGAACTGTTTATCGGCGCGGAATGGAAAAACCTGTTCATAACCGGAAGATAAGTAAAAGATATCTGCAGGACAATCATCACCGATACACCAAATAATATCCACTTATTAGAAAACAACCCGATCACCAACA
>JAQTSA010000056.1 GCA_028711575.1 Candidatus Omnitrophota bacterium
GGAGTTCGTCTAGATATTCTCAAAGATTCTTTAAAGATGTTTAAAGATTACCCTATCTTTGGTGTTGGCTGGGGAAATTTTCATTATTTATTTTCCCAGTACCGGACTTTTATTGGCCGAGCCGAATATTACCGAATGCATAATGAATTACTGCAAATAGTTCTTGAAACCGGTATTCTAGGCGGATTTTTCTTTTTATCGTTTTTGTTTTTAACCCTTAAAAAAATTATTCAAAAAACCTTAACTCGCCATGACCCTTTTACCAGAAACATTGTTTTTAGCGGAATCGCGGGAATCTTAGGTTTAATAATTCACAGCTGTAGCGAGCTTGATTTTCATGTCCCGGCTATTGTTATAGTTTTATGGATATTTTTAGGCATATTTTATCGCTGCGCTTTTACTAAACTAGAACCATGAAAGAAATTAACTTAACAAAAAATTTGTTTTGGATTACGGTTTTCGCAATTTTAACCGTAATTGGTTTTATTCTGTATTTTAACGTGGTTTTACTTCTTGGTGAATTATCTTATCGAAAGGTTGTAGTTGAAAAACCAAAAATACTTTACGATAAGAAAAATTTTTATCGTAAACAAATATCTTCAATAAAAAAAGCTGCTTTTTATCAATCGGATAATGCTGAATATTATTCTAAACAGGCAGATATTTTTCTTGAAGCCTTAAACGATGGTTTTGTAGATTTAGTGCCTAAAGGCAAGGACACGATTCATGCGCTGTATTCAAAGGCAATATCGCTGAATCCGGTAAACAGCCTGTATTATCTAAAGTCAGGATGGCTTTATGAGGGCAATAACAACGATCGGGCGCTAGCTTATTTAAAAAAAACTATTGAGCTTTCACCTTTTACTTATCAAGGCTACTTTTATTTGAGTAAATTTTTTTTTCGACAAAAAGAGGATAAACAGGGTTTTAAAAACTTATTTAATTCTTTCTATTTATCAAGTCCTCATACTTCAATAAAACGGGAGATCCTGGCCGGATTAACTTCAGAAGAAATTTCAGCGGGAAAATTGTTGGTAGAAAAGCATCCATACGTTTATTCTTTAGCATATCTATATGATTTTAATGAGTATATTTTTAATTTCGCTAAAGAGGGTTTTTTAGATTTAAAAATAAATCGCTCAGACAAACAAAACACTCTTTACTCTTCAGTGAAACTTAGAGTCTATCTAAAAGAAGAGGTGGATGAAGTCTCTTTTTATTATAACCGGGAAAAAATCAAAGATTTTATCAAGGTTAGGGATTTAGCGGCTAATGATACTATTGGGCCTTATTCTGTTTATGAATCCTCTATGTTTTTTGAGTCTCAGGATGTTTGGTTGAAAAATCTACAGATAAAAGCTTCGCCTTTATCTATTATTGATAAAATCGAGTTTTATTGTCAACCTTAGCTAAAGTTTTAAAAATCGTTTGAGTTAATTTTAATGATTGTTAGAATGTAGGTTATGAAAAATATTTGATAAGGAGGCTCTATGGTTCAATTCGAAGATTTTGTAAAGTTAGATTTAAGAGTGGCTAAAGTTTTAGAAGTTGAAAATCATCCTGATGCTGATAAGTTATACCTTCTAAAAGTTGATATCGGGGACCGGGTAATTCAGCTGGTCGCTGGAATTAAGGCTTTTTACAGTCCTGAAGAAATTTTGGACAAACGAATCATTGTTATTGTTAACCTTGAGCCGCGAAAAATAAGGGGAGTCGAATCGCAAGGTATGCTTCTGGCCGCCAAGGATTTACAGCGTTTATCTCTTGTGACATTAGACCGGGAAGTTGACTTAGGAAGTAAAGTAGGCTGATGCTTTAAGCTATGAAAACAGAACGATTGTTTTTTTTAACTAAAGCTAATGCTGATATTATCGATATAACTGGCGAATTACGGAAAGCCGTTTCTTCTTGGCAAATCAGTGACGGGATTTTGTTCCTTTCGGTTATTGGTTCAACGGCGGCTTTGACAACTATGGAATTTGAGCCGGGGTTAGTTAAAGATTTTAAACAGTCATTGGAGAGTCTTTTCCCTTATCGGGCTGATTATGCCCATAACTTAACCTGGTCTGATGATAACGGACACTCTCATTTGAGAAGCGCTTATTTAAAAACCAGTATTTTTGTTTCAGTTTCTAATGGCGCGCTTGATTTAGGAACCTGGCAACAAGTTGTTCTTCTTGATTTTGATACACGCCCGCGAAAGAGAGAGGTCGTTTTAAAAATTATAGAATGATGAACCTATATGATCTAAACAAACCGCTTAAATTTTATAACCTTGTGTTTTTTGATTTAGAAACCACAGGCCTTCATGCTAAAGATGGTGATGCTATTTGCGAAATAGGCGCCTTTAAGGTTTTAGATGGAAAGGTTGTTGATTCTTTCCATTCGTTGATCAATCCGGGACGGGAAATGTCTTTTGAGGCCCAGAGAATTCACAAAATACCAGCTGAAGAACTTGAATCGGCACCTTGCTTTAGAGATCTTGAGACTCAAATTATTGATTTCCTTAAAGACTCTGTTCTTTGCGCCTATAATGTGGCGTTTGATCTTGGATTTATAAATGAAGAACTTTTCCGGCTGGGTAAACCATCTTTAAATGCCGCGGCAGTTGATATCCTTTCTATGGCAAGAAAAACATTGAACTTGCCAAAGTCAAATTTGGCTAAAGTAGCTTCTTTTTTAAATATTGAAAGCAAAGGCCGCCTACATCGGGCTTTGGCTGATAGCGATATGGCTAAGGGTGTTTTTTATAAGCTGGTCGACATTTTGGCTGGTCGGGGACTGAAATCTTTAAGTGATTATCTTTCATTGTATGGGTTAAACAATTCTTTTAATGAGGCGGTGCAGGATTTAAAAGCTGATCAAATAAAAAAGGCTTTATTCTCAAAAAAAGATGTTGGTATTGTTTATTTTTCTTACGAAAATTGTTTGCAGGAAGAAAAAGCCTTGATTATTGACTTGTTAAAAGAAAATGGTAAATATCATATCTGGTATCGTAACTGCTACGGCGATAATGTCAAATTACCGTTGACTCGCCTTTTATCGGTTTCAATTACTTGATACCCTTTTTTTGGACAGATAACCGGTTTTGGCCTTAATCACGTCGCTGAAAATTTCCTAGGAATAAGCTTTATAATTTGGTACAATAAAAAACAACGGAAAACCGCTGATTTTAAAGAACGAATTTTTTTAAATCAAGCACATTAATTATATCGAAAGGTTTGATAAAGATATAATCAGGAGGATAAAATGGATGATATTTTAGAAATGTTACAGTCAAATGCCAGAATTTCCATCAAAGATTTAGGTAAACTTACGGGAAAATCTGAAAAGCAGGTAGAAAAATCAATTAAGGATTATGAAAAAAAAGGCGTTATTGTTAAGTATAAAACAGTGATCAACCGAGATAAAATTAAGGGAGATAACGGGGTAATTGCTTTAATTGAAGTAAAAGTTATGCCGCAGAAAGATGTCGGTTTTGATCTGGTAGCTGAGCGGATTTATAAATTCCCGGAAGTGAAAAGTTGTTTTCTTCTTTCCGGGACTTACGATCTGCTTCTAATCGTGGAAGGTGAAGATATTCAGACCGTTGCTAATTTTGTTTCCGAAAAATTGGCGCCGCTTAATTCTGTTAGAGGTACAGCAACTCATTTTATGCTTAAAAAATATAAAGAAGATGGGGTCATTTTAGAAAAAAAAGATAAGGATAAAAGGTTAGCGATAACTTATTAACAGATAAAAAGTCAAAAAAATATTTAACAAAGATAACCTTTTTTAAAAAAGCCTTTTAGGGGAATTGATTATGATAGCAAAACATATCGATAAGTTAGCGCCGTCGGGTATTCGCCAATTTTTTGATTTAGTTTTAGGAATGCCAGAGGTTATATCTTTAGGCGTAGGTGAACCGGATTTTGTGACGCCTTGGCGGATAAGAGAAAAGGCAATAACTTCTTTAGAAGAGGGGTTTACTTCTTACACTTCAAATAGCGGCTTATTTTGTCTAAGAGAGGGTATTTCTGAGCATTTAAATAAGAAGTATAACTTAGCATATTCACCAAAGGATAACATTTTGATTACTGTGGGAGTCAGCGAAGGCCTTGACCTTGCTTTGCGGGCAATTTTAGAGCCTAAAGACTCTGTTATTGTTGTTACGCCTTATTATGTGGCTTATCCGGCTATGGTTGAAATAAATCACGGCCGCCCTTTATTTTTAAAAACTAGAGCCGAAGAGGGATTCAAAATAAATTTAAAAGATTTAAAAGAACTACTTAAACATAATCCTAAAGCTATGATTCTAAATTATCCCGCTAATCCTACGGGGGTAACATATGCTAAGGATGAATTAAAGGCAATTTGGAAATTATTGGCTAAAACAGAGACTTTTTTGATAACCGATGAAGTTTATGATGAATTGACTTATGACGGGCGTCATTGTCCTTTTGCCTCGTTAGACAAAAAGGCTAAAGAACGGACAATTTTACTTAACGGGTTTTCAAAAGGGCACGCAATGACTGGTTTTAGGGTTGGATATGCCTGTGCGGATAAGAAGATCATCGATGCTATGACTAAAATTCATTCTTTTTCAATGCTTTGTGGGCCGATTATCGGACAAATGGCCGCGGTCGAAGCTTTATTAGCTAAAAGAGAAGTACAAACTATGGTTCGGGCATATCGGCAAAGACGGGATTTCATGGTTCGTGAGCTTAACCGTTTAGGTTTGAAGACAAATAAACCAAGCGGAGCTTTTTATTGCTTTTCGAATGTTTCAACTGAGGCAATGGATTTCGCAAAAAGTTTGCTTTTTCAAGAAAAGGTTGCGGTTGTTCCTGGTGCCGGGTTTGGCAGTGAGTTTAACCAATACATAAGGATTTCTTACGCTAATTCTTTAGATAATTTAAAAGAAGCAGTTATCAGAATAGAAAGATTTTTAAATAAACAAAATGGAACAAATCAAAAAAATAGCGGTAGGTGACAAAACAGTCAAAGCTTACTGCATCCCCTTGCAAAGCAAGAATTTTATCCTCATTAAAGGCGGCAAAGGTTATATTATGTGCGGTTACCTAAATATTCTGGCCGCTGAGGTATTTAGTGACGCGGCCATTATGATTAAGGGAGTTTCTACTATTGATCAAGCCTTAGACGCGACAGTTCATTCTTTAACTGTTTCGGCAGCTCGATTGGGTATTAAAAAAGGGCAATCAGTCAGAACGGTTCTTAAGCTTATCGCTTAGCTTAAAAAAATAAAATTATGATTTGTAAAAAAAATAACTTATTGAAGAAAATTTTGTTTATTTTGTTTTTTGCTGGCATTGTTTTGAATGTTGGATGTTTCCCAAATTCTTCAAAAGCAAAAAACGTATATCTTAAAACCGCTGATTATTTTAGCGATCAGATTTTAAAATATCCGGAAGATCAAACAATTTTGTTAAAAGCAGCGCAGTTTTTTTATGATTTTCGAGATTACCAGAAAGTAAAAGATATTTTAAGAAATAATAAAGATTTTAACGCTAAAATAATTTTAGGAAAAACTTTTTATTATAACGGTGAAACAACCCAAGCGTTGAGTGTTTTTGAAAGCTTAGGCGAGATTAAGGATCAAGAATGCCTTTACCTTTATGGAAGAGCTTTGGAAGAAAAAAATCTTTATCCTCAGGCTGTTAAAATATATGAGAAAGTAAAAGGGCGATTTAGAGAAAAAGCCGAAGAAAGAATGAGTTTAATTGGGGTGCGAATAGAAACCGGATTGCCCCAAGAAATAAAAGATCTCGTTGATAAAAATAAAGAGTTTTTGGAACAATCCCGGGAAGGCGCGGCTATTCTTTTAGTTGATGAGGCGATAGAAGTAACCGCCGACAACAAATCTGTTTCAACCTCGCATGTAATTGAAAAAATCCTTGACGATAAAGGTAAACATTTAGGTGAGATACAACTTGGTTATGATTCGACTAACGAAAGGATTGAACTTGAGTATGCCAGAACTATTACTAAAGACGGTCGGATAATGTATGCCGGTAAATCTCAGATAAGAGACGTTAGCCGGTATTTAAATTATCCGCTTTACAGTAATGCCCGGGCTTTTATAATTTCGATGCCTTCAATTGAAGTCGGGTCAATTATTGAATATAAAGTCAAGGTGTATTCTAACAAGTTAATAAACGAAAAAGATTTTACCTATGTTTATCGATTGCAGGAATCTTTGCCGGTGTGCGCGGCTAAGTTTAAACTGATAATTCCAGAAAATAGACAATTAAACCTTCGTTATTTAAATCTTGAGTATGCTGAAAAGATTAATTTATCGCCGAAGATAGAGACAGATCAATCCGGGAAAAAAGTATATAGCTGGCAGGTTGAGAAGATTTTGCCGCTTATTCCTGAAGAATCAATGCCCCCTCAGGTTATGGTAAACCCCAGTATCTTAATTTCAAGCTTTGTTTCTTGGGAAGATATCCGCCATTGGTGGTACGAGCTGCTAAAAGATAAGACTAAGTTGACTCCTCAAATGAAGGATTTTTTAGCAACTTTAACGGCAGAATGTTCTGATCCTTGGCAAAAAGCCAAAAAGATTTATGAATTTTGCGCTAAAGATATCCGTTATGTTGCGGTTGAGTATGGCGACTCCGGTTATGAGCCGCATTCGGCTGAAGAGGTGTTTCGTAATAAGTATGGAGACTGCAAAGATCAGGCAACGTTATTGGTTGCTTTTTTACGGGCGGCTGGGTTTGAAGCGTCGGTTGTTCTTATTCCTACACGGAATGTCTATTCACTTGATAAAAAGTTTCCGGCGTTAATGTTTGATCATGCGATTGCTGTTTTATTTCATGAAGGTAAAATCATTTTTATGGATCCGACATCGGCGACAACATCTTTTTCTGATTTGCCTTTGGGTGATCAGGACCGGGATGTTCTAGTTATCGATGAAGAAGGCTATCAAATTTTAAAAACTCCTTTTATAAAAGATAATCAGGTAGAGTATTCATTGAAAGTTTCTCTCGATGCTAACGAAGACGCGATTATTGAAAGGAGTATTCAAACCAAGGGATTTTACGCTACTGCTCAACGAGCTTATTTAAAGTATTCACATCCTCAGCGGATAAAAGATGATATTGAGAAAAAAATAGTCAGGATAAATCCTTTTTCGAAGTTACTTAGTCAAGAAGCTCTAAATGTAGAAGATTACGCTGCTTTGCCAACAATGCGTTATACCTTTTCGGCGAACAAATTGCTGAATCCGGCCGGTAATTTAAGAATCCTGCCTAATTTTAGTGATATAAATATTGATATTTCCTATGTTGGAAAACTTAATCGTCAGTTTCCTTTAGATCTAAACGGCCTATCAACCGTTTTTTCTACGATCGAACTGATTGTGCCGCAAGATTTTACAATGCGTTTTATGCCTAAAGAGAAAAATATTGAAACTGATTGGTTTTCCTTCAATTCTTTTTATAGTTATCGGTCGGGAGTATTGAATGGTACACAAAAATTTGTGACCAAAAAAAGGTTTGTTACGTCTAAAGATTACCCGGAATTTAGAGAGAAACTAAAAGAAGTCTTGTTTGGGTTACGGGAGCGGATTATCCTGGAGATAAACGAACAGTAAAAACGAAAAATCTATGAATAATTATATTATTGGCAGAAGGAAAAGGAAAAATTTCGAAATGCGTTTTTACGAAGGTTTGCTTGAAGGCAATCCTGATTTTATACAGGCTTTGTCTTGTTTAGGTGATGTTTATACTGAAAGGGGGTTTTTTTCTGAAGGGTTAGCAATTGATAGAAAATTAGTTTTTTTACGCCCGGAAGACCCGATTGTCCGTTATAATTTAGCTTGTTCTTTCTCGTTAATTGGCGATCTCGATCAGTCCTTAAAAGAATTAAAGAAGGCTATTTTGCTGGGTTACGATGACTTTTCATATATTCTAGAGGACCAGGATTTAGACAATCTACGTAATGACCGGCGTTTTCCTGATTTTCTCGTACAGTTAAAAAGAATAAAAAAGTTGTTAAAGACAGATAATTAACAAAATTAATGCCCCAAAATCGCACACAAAATAAGGTCAAAGACAGCCGTAGATACATAAGGGTTGAAGGGGTCTTGCCGGTTGAGTTTTATGTCCTTAATTCTCAAGGCAAGAAGGTAACTCCATGGTTACAGGGTTTTACCCGGGATATTGGTAAGGGGGGAATTTGTTTAACGGTCAATGATTTGTGGTGGGGGTTTTGGGATCGCTTTAATTTTCCCGGCGCTTGTCTTTTTGTGAGTATCGATTTACCTTTTTCCGGTAAAAAAATAGCCTCGGAAGCTTCAGTCGCCTGGGTTAAACCGATTGAAAACATAGCTTTTAACCGTTATTTTGTTGGCCTTGAATTCAAAAATTCTAAAGATCGTCAAGTCAATTCTCTTTTTCGTTACGCTTATTTAAAAAAAGTCATACCGGTTACGTTAAGCGCGGTTTTTGGTCTGCTTATAATTTTTAGTTTATTTTCATTTTATCGAATTAACAATTTAATAAAAGAACGCCGGCAAATGGTTAAAGATTATGTCGGGGTATTAGAGCGAATTTCTATAGTTGATGATCAGCTTAAACGGGAAAATGGAACCGAGGATTTTATTGAAAAACGAAAAGAGGAATTAGATATCCAGATAAAAGAATTGGAAGCTGATTTGCATAGAGAGGATAAGAATTATCAGGAATTAAGAAAAACAATGAAACAAGAAGACGCGGTTTTAGGTAAGGCCGAGGCTTTAAATGAACGAATAATACAGCAAAATTTAATCCTTGCTCAGCTTAAACGGGAAAATGAATTTATTAGGGAACAGGCAAAGAAACAAAAGTTATCAGTACAGGAAATTGAGTCGGAATTCCAGAGACTGTTTGACCAAAAAAATGTGTTTTCCGGGAAAATAGTTCTCGGACTAATTGATTGGATAAAAAATCGGCAGGATTTAATCCAAGGTTTAGTGCTAAGTTACGAGGGAGACAAAGATTTAGATAAAGTTTGCTTTACCTATGATCAGTCATTAGCGGCGATAGTTTTTATTTTATCAGCTGATTTACCGAGAGCGGAAAAAATATTGGATTTTTATAATAATAAAGTCATCTCCGGCAAAGAAATCTTTAATGCTTATTACACTAATGGATATCCTTTTGAGATGATAAACCATTGTGGGCCGATAGCCTGGATTGGCTTGTCAGCCTTAACTTACATGAAGGAGACCAATAGCCGCAGTTATTTACCTTTGACGCATTACGTGGCTGATTTTCTTTTGGAAATGATGGATTCTGAAGGCGGGATTAAAGGCGGCCCTACGGTCAGCTGGTATTCTACCGAGCATCATCTTGATGCTTTTGCTTTTTTTGATTTGCTTTATAAGCTTGATCCTAAGCCCGAATTCAAAGCGGCTCGGGATAAGGTTAAAAACTGGATAATAAAATATGCCTATAGCTCCTATGGTACTCCGGTAAAGCGGGGGAAAGGAGATTCAACCATCGCTACTGATACATATTCTTGGTCAGTGACGGCTCTGGGGCCTCAATTGTTGAAACAGCTGAAAATGAGTCCTGATGCGATACTTGATTTTGCGATTGAACACTGTGCCGTTAAAACTAAGTTTAAGTATCGTCAGCGTGATATAGTAGTTGAAGGCTTTGATTTCGCTAAGGCGAGAAATGTTAGCCGGGGTGGAGTTGTTTCTTGTGAATGGACGGCACAAATGGTTTTAGCCTTTGAAATAATGGCTGATTTTTACAAAGATCGAGATCAAGATAAATCGCAATCCTATTTTAAGCAGGCCGAGTTTTATTTTGATGAATTGCAGAAGATGTTAATAACTTCTTTATCGCGTGTTGGGCGTGAAGACCCTTGTTTGCCTTATGCTTCAGCAGCTTCTGCTGATACTGGTCACGGCTGGCGGACGCCTCAAGGGACAAGAACCGGGTCACTGGCGGCAACGGCCTATTTCCTGATTGCTTATTACGGCTATAACCCTTTAACGGCAGAAGAGCTTACTCTATCACTTAAAAATATATATGAAAATCGCGACAGTCAAATTACTTCAAAAACTTATTAGAATTGATTCTTATAACCCACCGGGAAATGAAAAGCAAATTATTAATTTTATTGCTGATTACCTTGATGATTTAAACATTAAATATGATTTATATGAGTTTAAAAAGAATCGTCCTAATTTAGTGTGCCGTCTCGATTCGCTTAATAGCAAAAAAAAACTTCTTTTTACACCGCACGTTGATGTTGTTCCGGCTTTAGGCAAATGGAAATATCCGCCGTTATCGGCAAAGGTGGTAAATGGTAAAATTTATGGTCGGGGGGCAACCGATTGTAAGGTCAATGTTGCTGCCTGTTTAGCCTTAATTAATAGGCTTGTTCAAGGGGGCCAACTTAAATCTTTGGATATTCTTTTTGCTTTTTGTGTTGATGAAGAAACCGGCAGCCATTATGGCACAATACCTTTAATGAAAAAACTTAAGAATATAGATTTCGGGGTTGTCTTAGATGCTGATGATTTTAATGTAATTATTGCTCAGAAAGGAATGCTTCATTTAAAAGTAGAACTGTTTGGTAAAGCCTCTCACGGTGCCTTCCCTGAACTTGGGATTAACGCGATAGAAAAAGCAGCGTCAATTATCAATGACTTCAAAGCTTTTGATTTTGCCTGCCGGAGGCATAAACTTTTGCGGCTGCCGACGATTAGTGTTGGTACTTTTAGGGGCGGTGATAAGGTAAATATAGTTGCTGATTATGCCTGTTTTGAAGTTGATATAAGGTATTTACCGGGCATGGCAAAAAAAGAGATTATAGATTGTTTAAAGAAAATAATTCAAAAACAGACAATAAAATATAAAATTTCAGTCTTAGCGGACCAATTGCCGATTGAAATAAATCGAGATTCTTTTTTGATTAAAGCTTTAAAGCCAGTTTTAAAAAAAAGAAAGATACCGTTAAAGTTGAGGCCGTCTTTTGGCGCTACGGTCCTTAATTATTTATCGGATCAGGGTATTGAATCTTTTTCCTTTGGTTTTGGTTCTATCGGCCAGGCTCATACTGTAAACGAAAATGTTTCGGTTGAAAATGTATGCCTTTCCGGGGATCTTTTGTTTGAATACGTAAAAATGATCGATTCTAAGCTGATGATATAATGTTTTAAAATTATCAATGTTTGGTTTGCTGGCAAAAATGTAAAATTTTCCAGCCGCAAATTATTATTGATAAACTATACCTTGTTGTATATTATTATAGAAAATATCTGTTTTTCGTTAAATTTCTTAGAAGTAAAGGTAAATTAATGGAATCAGAAAAAATCGAAAGAGAAAAAACATCTTTGTCGCAAGCTGTAATTCAGCTAATTAAATTTCTGGTAAAAGTAGAAGTAAAGGCTCATTATTTGATCTTTTCTGCAATCCTTTCTTGTCTTTCTGTATTTTTAAATTTATTAGTCATTCGGTTATTGTTTCCATTAGCTAAGGGTATTATCAACGGAGACTTTAGTTTCCTGGCGGAAAGCAGAATCTTTCAGCCGATTTCAGTGTTTTATCTAAAACTTTTTGGACCGATGCCCGATTTTTTCTATTTAGCTATTACGATATTTGTTATAGTAATAGTTAAAAATATTGTCAGCTATGCCGCGTCACTGATTATAATTTATCAGGCAAAAGCTGCGGTAAACAACATGCGTGATCATATCCTTT
>JAQTSA010000057.1 GCA_028711575.1 Candidatus Omnitrophota bacterium
CTCTTCCGATCTGTTAAAAAAGACTGTCGTTATTAAGGTCGACGAGAGAGTGCAAAGCGGATTTAAAATCGGTGTAAAAGGCGAAGATGTCTTTTATGATTTTACAAGTGCCGGCATTTTTGAAGCTTTACAGCAGTTTTTAAGCCCGGCTTTAGCTGAAATCCTGGATGTTGATAATGGATAAATATTATTATTTGGCAAGTCAGTTGCCGATGTTAAGGTTTGAAGAAAAAACCGGAGTAACTAGAGACTGGCTTTTGAGTGAAGCTGAAAAATGGCTTGATAGCTCAAGTTTTTCAGCTCTTTCTCGTTTTGGTCTTGATGATTTCTATCCCGCTAAAAAAGACAGGATTGTTATAAAAAAATATAAAAAGTTTGAAGAATCGTTAAGGACTGAGCTTATGCTTTTACGTCAGGCTAAGAAATCCGGTCAAGAGTTTAAACCAAATTTTATTCCTTATCGGTTAATTAAGGATTTAAATCCACTGCAAGTCGAAAAGAATCTGTTACGTTTTCGCTGGGATTATATCGAAGAAGAAGAACGAGAGCATTATTCGGATTTTACTTTTATAGTCTTTTATTGTTTAAAGGTTCAAATATTAGAAAAATTGTTTTCTTTTGATAAGGAAAAAGGAAACAACAAATTCCAAGAATTATGCGAGGTAAATTATGACTGATCGAATAGGAAAGATTAAAGCCATTTCCGGCAACCTTATTGATGTGGAATTTCAGGGTAGTATCCGCCAAAATGAAGTAGGTCATGTTGTAGTCGGCAAAGAGCGGTTTAAGGCCGAAGTTATAAGAATTAGAGGGCGAAATGCTTCAATGCAGGTTTTTGAAAGTACAAAAGGGCTTAAAATTGATGATCTGATTGAATTTTCTAATGAACTTTTGTCGGTTAATCTTGGTCCGGGGCTATTATCAAAAATTTATGATGGCCTGCAGAATCCGCTTCCTGACCTGGCTGAACAATGCGGCTTTTTTTTACCGCGCGGTGTTAGTCTTAATGCTTTAGATGCCGAGGCTGAGTGGAATTTTACAGCTACGGTTAGTCCGGGTGATATTGTGTCGGCGGGATTTTATCTTGGCTTTGTTCCTGAAGGTATTTTTAAACATCAAATCATGGTGCCTTTTAATTTCACCGATAGTTACACCGTTGAGAGTGTTGCCGCTAATGGCAACTATAAGATAAACGATACAATCGCAACGATTAAAGATTCTCAAGGACAAATATTAAAGATTACAATGTCTTTTGAGTGGCCAGTAAAACTTCCGATTAATGTTTATCGTCAAAAGTTAGCGCCAAAAGAAACCCTTGTTACCAAGGTCCGTATCATTGATACTTTTTATCCAATAGCTAAAGGCGGAACTTATTGTATTCCCGGTCCGTTTGGCGCCGGTAAAACCGTTTTACAGCAAATTACCAGCAAGCATGCTGAAGTCGATATTGTGATTGTCGCGGCTTGTGGTGAACGGGCCGGTGAAGTTGTTGAAACTTTACGCACCTTTCCTGAGCTTACAGATCCCCGGACGGGTAAACCTTTAATGGAGCGGACAATAATTATCTGTAACACCAGCTCTATGCCGGTAGCTGCTCGTGAGGCTTCGGTTTATACGGCTGCTACCTTAGGGGAATATTACCGACAAATGGGTTTGAATGTTTTACTTTTAGCTGATTCAACATCGCGTTGGGCCCAAGCGATGCGTGAAGTTTCGGGACGACTAGAAGAGATCCCCGGTGAAGAAGCTTTTCCGGCCTATTTGGAGTCAAGGATTGCTCAATTTTATGAACGGGCAGGATTAATCGAGTTACCTAACGGAGAAAAAGGGAGCTTAACTATCGGCGGCACGGTTTCTCCGGCCGGAGGCAATTTTGAAGAGCCGGTAACCCAAGCGACTTTAAAAGTTGTCGGTGCTTTTTTGGGGTTATCCCGGGAACGTTCTAACGCCAGGAAGTTCCCCTCGATTGATCCTTTAGAAAGCTGGTCTAAGTATAAGAGTTTTATCCCTGACAATAAAATCTCTCGGGCTCGGGAAATATTATTTAAGAGTAATGAAGTTGATCAGATGATGAAAGTCGTCGGCCAGGAAGGTACATCTATCTCCGATTTTATAGTTTATTTAAAAGGAGAATTTTTAGATAGCGTTTATTTACAGCAAAATGGGTTTGATGAAGTCGACGCTGTTACTTTACCCCAGCGGCAAGAATATGTTTTTGAACAGGTCTTTACGGTTTTAACAGGTGAATTTAGCTTTACGGAAAAAGAAACGGCGCGAAAATATTTTTATGAGTTACGCCAGCTTTTTATTGATTGGAATTATTCAAAATGGGAAAGCCCTGAGTTTAAAGCTCAAGAGGATAAAATAAAGGCTATGCTGAAAGAAAAAATCAAGCAAGACAATTAGCCGCAGCGGTAACCGGAGGATTTTTAATGAAAAAGATATATAACAAAATTTTGAGCATAGTCGGAAACGTTATTACAGTTAAAGCTTCGGGCGTTAGCTATGAAGAGTTAGCTGAAATAACTACTGCTCGCGGTAAATCTTTAGCTCAGGTTATTAAGCTTGAAGGGGACATTGTTTCGCTTCAAGTATTTGCCGGAAGCCGGGGGATATCAACCGATGATGAAGTCCGGTTTTTAGGCCACCCAATGCGTGTTGCTTTTTCCGATAAAATGTTAGGCAGAATTTTTGATGGTAGCGGCGCTCCGAGAGACAAGGGGCCGGCGATTACCGATAACTTAGTTACTATTGGCGGTTCTGCGGTTAATCCCGTTAAACGGATTATTCCGGAAAGAATGATTCGGACAAATATTCCGATGATAGACTTGTTTAACTCTTTGGTTGTTTCCCAAAAGCTTCCTATTTTTTCTGTTTCCGGAGAGCCATATAACGAACTTTTAGCCCGAATAGCTTTACAGGCTGAAGTGGATATGATTATTCTTGGCGGAATAGGCTTAAAGTATGACGAGTATCTATATTTTAAAGAAGAGCTCGAACGAGGTGGAGCTTTAAGCCGAAGCATTTTTTTTATGCATACGGCGTCAGATCCTGTGGTTGAGGGACTTATGGTTCCCGATCTATCTTTGGCTGTTGCTGAACAATTCGCTTTACAGGGAAAAGATGTTTTAGTTTTACTTACTGACATGACAAATTTCGCTTATGCGATGAAGGAAATAGCTATTACGATGGAACAAGTTCCCTCTAACCGTGGTTATCCCGGTGACTTGTATAGTCAATTGGCGGCGCGGTATGAAAAAGCGGTTGATTTTGATAGCGCCGGTTCAATTACAATTTTAGCAGTAACAAATATGCCGGGTGATGATGTTACTCACCCTGTTCCTGATAACACTGGCTATATCACCGAAGGCCAGTTTTATTTAAGAAATGGAAGGATTGAACCGTTTGGTTCATTAAGCCGTCTAAAACAGCAAGTAAACGATAAAACCAGAAAAGATCATCGGGCGATTATGGATGGCCTTATTCAGTTGTATTCTCAATATCGGGAAACTGAGGAAAAAAGAGCGATGGGTTTTAGGATGAGTCCCTGGGATGATAAATTATTGAAGTTTGGGGGGTTGTTTGAATCAACGATGATGGACTTGTCAGTTAATATAGCTTTAGAGGAAGCCCTTGACCGCGGCTGGCAAATTTTAGCTGATTGTTTTTCTCCTGAAGAGACAAGTTTCCGGTCGGATTTGGTTAAAGAATTTTGGCCGAAGACTAAAACTGCTGATATTTCGGGAAAAGACGATAGCCCGACGAAGGAAAATAACCTTAAAAAAGATAAAATCACTGATAAAAAAAAGAGTAATTAAATAGTTATGATATGGCGAAAATAAAGTTAACTAAAAACGAATTAAAAAAACAAAAAGATTCTCTTAAGCGCTTCAATCGGTATTTGCCGACGTTAAAGCTGAAAAAACAACAGCTTCAGGTTGAGATAGCTAAAGTTCAGCAGCAAACCGTTTCCCTAAAACAGGAACTTCAAAGTTATCACGAAAAAGTTATGGAGTGGGTCGCTGTTTTTGGTGAAGATTTTTGTTTAAATGATATCTTATCGGTTAGCGGAGTTAAGACCAGTGAAGGCAATGTCGCCGGAATTGATATCCCGCTTTTTAAGGAAGTAGTTTTTGCGGAAAATGAGTATGATTTGTTAAGCACACCGTTTTGGGTCGATGCCGCTTTGGCAGCGCTTAAGACAGCGATAAACTTAATCGCGCATTTAAAAGTTTTAAATGAACAAGAAATTATTTTACAGCAGGAGTTACAAGTTACGGTACAGCGGGTTAATTTGTTTGAGAAAGTTAAAATCCCTCAAGGAAAGGAAAACATAAGAGTTATTAATATTTTTTTAGGTGATCTGCAGACAGCCGAGGTCGTTCGAGGGAAATTAGCTAAGAAAAAAATAGAGAAGAAAAAGGAGCTCCAAACAGCATGATTGTTAAGATGGAAGAGGTTACTTTGCTTGTCAGTAACCGAGAAAAGGAATCAGCTTTAAAAAAATTAAGAACTTTAGGCGTGGTGCATATTAAATCGCTTAAATCTCTCTCTGATTCAGAGATTCTCCGTTCTCAGGAAAAGCTTGCTAAAACCGAAGAAGCTTTAAGGATGCTTGAGTCTTTTCCCGGTTTCGGCAGAGAAAAATGTGATAAGGCTGATTTGGCTATTGATGAAATAATCTCGCTTAGCGATAAAAAGAAGAGAATAAATTCTGATTTAGAAGATTTAGATAAAAAAATTAAATGGTTTAATATTTGGGGCGGCTTTTCTTATTCATCATTGAAAGGCCTTGAAGCTGCCGGTATTTTTATTCGGCTTTATCGATGTGACTTTAAGATTTTAGAGAAGATCGCAAAAGATAAACCGTTTTACATTCTCGCAAGGGATAAAAACTTTGTTTCTATCGCTTTAGTTTCGCCTGATAAGGATGAGCGATTACCGATACCGGAAGAACCCTTTGCTGACAGTGATTTGGATACGGCCAAAAAAAAGATAGCCGAAAAACAAAAAGAAATCTTTAATAT
Organism: Candidatus Omnitrophota bacterium; assembly: GCA_028711575.1. Lineage (GTDB taxonomy): Bacteria > Omnitrophota > Gorgyraeia > Duberdicusellales > 4484-171 > JAQTSA01. The sequence continues at coordinate 5,028 of JAQTSA010000057.1, forward strand.
TGATAAAAGATTAAAAAAACTGTCTTTATTTCAACAATCTTTTCTTGAGTACAAAGCTGACCTTGAGAAAAAAATAGAATTTGTTCAAGTTAAAGACGGTATGATTCTCGAACAAGAATTTTGTTATTTAGCTGGGTTTTGTCCGGTTGATAAGACGGCTTTGCTTAAAGAAACGGCTAACGCCAACGGTTGGGGCTATATTGGGCGAGAGCCCAAGCGTCCGGAAGAAGTACCAACTTTAATTGAAAATCCCCCTTGGTTGAGAATCATTAATCCAGTGTTTAGTTTTATGGGTACTTCTCCCGGGTATAATGAATTTGATATAAGTTTTTGGTTTTTACTTTTTTTTAGTTTATTTTTTGCGATGTTAATCGGAGATGCCGGTTATGGTATCGTTTTTCTTTCGGCAATATTTTTTTTCAGAAGGAAATTTAAAAAAGCGCCGGCCGAACCTTTTATTCTGGGCAAAGTCTTAAGTATTTCCACTATAATCTGGGGCGCGGTTACCGGCACATGGTTTGGCTTTGAAAAAATAGCCCGTTTACCGTTTTTTAATTATTTCGTTATAGATCAAATAAACAGCTTTTCTAATTCTAATCAAAGTTTTATGATGTATATTTGTTTTGTTATCGGTGTTATCCATTTAACGATCGCTCATTTAATAATAGCTTTTTCAATAATTAATACCCGCCGGGCTTTGGGTCAAATAGGATGGATATCGATTTTGTGGGGACTATTTTTTACGGCCCAAAATCTTGTACTGAATAAACCGCAGCCGCCGGTTACAGTTTGGCTGTATGTAGCCGGCGTTAGCTTGGTCATTTTCTTTTCAAAACCGGATAAGAATTTTTTAAAAGGGGCTTTGTTGGGCCTAGCCGATCTTCCGTTGACGGTGATCAGCTCTTTTTCCGATATCGTTTCCTATTTAAGGATTTTTGCCGTAGGATACGCTTCTGTCGTTGTTGCTTCAAGTTTTAATGAAATGGCTTTAGGTGCAGGAATTCATTCTGTATTAGGGGCTTTTATCGCCGCTTTGGTGTTATTTTTAGGGCATTCGTTAAATATTATTTTAGGTTTTTTAGGTGTTATTGTTCATGGAATACGGCTTAATATGCTGGAATTTTCAGGACACCTGGACATGCAGTGGTCAGGTAAAAAATATAAGCCATTTAAAGAATAAAAGGAGGTAGCCTTATGGTACAGGGATTAGGTGATATGAATTTTTCTTTAACACTTGCTGCTATGGGTTCGGCGCTTGGCACTGGAGTGGCTGGAATGGCGGCGATTGGTGCTTGGAAAAAAGCTTTTTCTCAAAACAAAGCCGCGCCTTTTATTTTAGTGGCTTTTGTCGGTGCTCCGTTATCGCAAACAATTTATGGTATGATTTTACGTAATCAGATCCAGGCCGCCGCTCTTCCTCCGGAAAGTTATGGATACCAGATGATTATTGGCGCTTTAGCCGGGTTGGCAATCGGTTTATCGGCTTATTTTCAAGGAAAAGCCGGTGCTCGGGCAGCGGATGCTTTAGCTGAGACCGGTAAAGGGTTCGGTAATTATATCATGGTTTTAGGGGTAATTGAGACTGTAGCCTTGTTTGTCATGGTTTTTTGTATGACGGCATTGCCAAAAACGGTTTAGTTAGGTCAAAACAAGACGATTCTTTATCAAGGGCGGGTTTTTAATCGCTTAGATAAACCCGCCCTTATAGTAATTTATCCTTGATTTTTTTAGAAAATTTAGTAATATGAACACCTCAAATAAATCCGCCGCTTAAGACAAAAGGGAAGAAATATTTGAAATTGTGCGATATTCTTGATAGACTGAAACGTTATAAGTATGGGCGGTTGGCGCAGTGGAAGCGCATCTCGTTTACACCGAGAGGGTCACAGGTTCGAATCCTGTACCGCCTATTTATATTTGCTGTTGTACTTTATTAGTGGGAGGCAAGGTTTTTAGAATCATTGGAAATTATAATCTGGTCCCGATTAAATGTCGGGACAATCCTGTACCGCCCACCGTTATATGTACAAAAAGGATAAATAAAAAGAGGAATAGCTCCAGGTCATCATGAACTTATTGTTCAAGGTGATTCTAAAGGGGGTCGTGTATCTTTTATAAGGATCATATGGATTTAGAAACATTAAGACATTCTTGTTCACACCTTTTGGCCTCAGCAGTTAAGAAACTTTATCCTGATGTTAAGTTGGGTATAGGGCCTTCTATTGAAAATGGCTTTTACTACGATTTCAATATTCCTGAAGGAGTAAAAGAAGAAGATTTGCTTAAATTAGAATCTTTAATGAAAGAAGAAGTGAAAGCTAATTTACCGTTTTTTAAAGAAGAAATGTCAATTTCTGAAGCGATAAAGTATTTCGCTGATCAGGGTGAAATTTATAAAGTCGAATTGATCGAGGATTTAGAAAGGTCCGGTGAAACTAAAGTTTCTATATTTAAGCATAATGGGTTTGTTGATCTGTGCCGCGGCCCTCACGTTGATTATACTAAACGGCTTAAGCATTTTAAGTTGCTTTCTATTTCGGGAGCATATTGGCGTGGTGATGATAGCTTGGATCAATTGGTTCGGATTTATGGTACAGTTTTTGCGACTAAAGATGAGTTAACCGAACACTTGAATAATTTAGAAGAAGCAAAAAAACGAGATCATCGGATTTTAGGCAAACAGCTTAGACTATTTGATATCTATCATAATGAAGCCGGCGCGGGACTTGTTTTTTATTTGCCGCAAGGAGCGGTATTGCGTAAAATAATTGAAGATTGGGAAATCTCAGAGCATCTCAAACGCGGCTATGAGCAGGTAATAAGCCCGCATATTATGGATGCTAAACTTTGGGAAAAAAGCGGGCATCTCGATTATTATCGGGATTATATGTATCCGATTGAAAAAGATAGTCAGAAATTTATTTTAAAGCCGATGAATTGCCCGGGGCATATTCTTGTTTATAAGTCAGAGCTGCATAGTTGGCGTGATTTACCGTTACGTCTTTTTGAGTTAGGAACAGTGTACCGTTACGAAAAAAGCGGGGTTTTGCATGGTCTGTTAAGGGTTCGCGGATTTACGCAAGATGACGCTCATATCTTTTGTACAAAAGATGATTTATGTCCGGAAATAGAAGCGGTGCTGGATTTTGTTAATGACACGATGAAAAGGTTTGGGTTTGAAGATTTTGAAGCCGAATTAAGCACGAGACCGGAAGAATTTATCGGAGAAAAGGAAGATTGGGATATGGCTGAAGAGGTATTGGAAGGTGTCCTTAAAAAGAAAAACTTTACTTACAAAATAAATCCCGGCGACGGCGCTTTTTACGGGCCAAAGATTGACATAAAGTTGAAGGATGCTTTAGGAAGAGAGTGGCAATGTGCTACTGTTCAGCTTGATTACAATATACCGAAACGTTTTAACGTAACTTACCGTGATAAAAATGGACAAGACGTCCGAGTAGTTATGATTCACCGGGTTATTCTAGGCAGTTTGGAACGGTTCATGGCTACATTGATTGAGCATTATGCCGGGCGTTTTCCTTTGTGGCTTGCTCCGACTCAGGTCAGTGTGCTAAATATAACTTCGCAAGTTAAGGACTACGCTTTTAAAGTAAAAGAAGAGTTGGCTAATTTGGGGTATCGGGTTTCGTTCGATGGAAAAGACGAAACTTTGCAGAAGAAAATTAGAGATAAAGAATTACTTAAAATTCCTTATCTTGTTATCGTCGGAAAGAATGAACAGGAGACCAATCAGGTCTCGGTAAGAATGAGTGGCAAGAAAAGTTTAGGTGTTATGAGTTTATCTTCTTTTATTGACATTTTAAAAGAGGATTTAGGCTAAAAAAGAAAAAGGAGGTCGCACTTGGTAAAATATGTCAGGAGAAATGAAAGGATTGCAGCGGCAACGGTTCGCTTAATAGGTCCAGAAGGAGAACAGCTGGGTATTTTTCCCAGAGATCTTGCTTTAAGGAAAGCGATAGAGTTTGAGCTTGATTTAGTTGAAGTCGCGCCGCAAGCCAAACCGCCGGTCTGCAGAATAATGGATTTTGCCAAGTTTAGATATGAACAAGAAAAACGCGAGAGAGAATTAAAAAAACATCAAAAGAATGTCCAGCTAAAAGAAGTTCGTTTTAGTCCGCGAATTGGGCCTCATGATTTTGATGTCAAGTTGAAACATGTAAAAGATTTTTTGGAAAAAGGGCATAAGGTTCGTGTGCGGATGTGGTTTCGCGGCCGGGAAATAGCTCATAAAGATTTAGGTAAAAAAGTCATTGAAAAACTGATTAAAGATATAGAGAAATTTGGTAAAATTGATAGAGAGCCTCATTTTTTGGGTAAAGCGTTAGTTTTAACCTTGGGGCCTAAATAAAGTTTCAGTTTAAGCTGAAAAATAATGATGAGGAGGAAGTTCAATGCCTAAAGTTAAGACTAAAAAAGCAATCGCTAAGAGAGTAAAAGTAACCAAAAGTGGCAAGGTTACGCGGTCTAATGCCGGCAAACGCCATCTCTTAAGCACAAAGACAAGTAAAAGGAAGCGCCAGCTTAAAAGAAAGAGTCCGGTATCCGACGGAGAAATGAAGCTGATGAAGACGGCGTTACCTTATTCTTTCTAAGGAGTAAAAAGTTAAAAAACATAAGTCTAAGGAGGATTTGATATGAAAGTAAATCATGCTGTGGCTTCCCATAAGAGGAAGAAAAAATTATTAGAGCTAGCCAAAGGTTATTGGGGACAACGGTCGAAAAACTATCGGCGCGCGGTGGAAACTGTAAGAAGAGCTTTAGCTTTTGCTTATCGGGACAGAAGGGTCAAAAAGCGAACCTTTCGGTCATTGTGGATTGTGCGGATTAATGCCGCTCTTTCTGATAAAGGTTTGACCTATGCTTCTTTTATTCATAAACTTAAAGCTAACAAAATTGTTCTTTCAAGAGATATTCTGGCAAAAATTGCGGCAGAATACCCTCAAACATTTGAGGCGATAGTCGAAACAGTGAAAAACTAAAAATATGCGCTATATCATTATTGTTGGTTGTGGGAAAACCGGAAGATCGTTGGCTTTGGAATTATCAAAAACCGAAAATGTCGTGGTGTTAGACCGAAGCATAAAAGCCATGGATGTGTTGGGCGACGATTTCAACGGCAAGAAAATTTGGGGAGACGGGTTGGACTTATCTGTTCTTGAAGAAGCGGGTCTCTCCGACGCTGATGCGCTGTACCTTCTAACCAATAATGATAATCTTAACCTTGTTATCGGTAAAGTCGCGAAACGGAAATACGGAACAAGAAACGTAATTTTGCAGGTTAACGATATTGTGAAAAAACGTATCTTTCAAGAAGAAGGACTAACAATCGTTAACCGCAACTATCTGATAGTTGAAGTTTTAAGAAAATGTATCGGTTGATAAGATATTATTTTTTAGGAGATTTATGTATATAGTTATTGTCGGAGCGGGAAGATTGGGCTTGGTTTTAGCTAAGCAGCTTCAAGGAGAGAAACACCAGGTTTGTCTTATTGACAAAAATGAAGGGCTGTGCAATAAGTTAGCGAGAGAATCAAAAGGTATTTTGATTATTTTCGGAGACGCGACTTATCCCGAAGTTTTAAAAGAAGCCAAAATCGAAAAAGCTGATGTTTGCGTCGCCGCTACTTCTCAAGATGAAGATAATATCATTGTCTGTAATTTGGCCAAGGAACTGTTTGAAGTGCGGCGTACTGTCGCCAGAGTTAATGATCCCAAACACCTGCAGCTTTATAAGTATATGCAGGTTGACAATCCGGTTGATTCAACCAGCATTATAGCTCAAGTTGTCGAAGAAGAGGCGTCGTTTAAGGATGTAATGAGTCTTTTGAGCATAAAAAAAGGGCGGCTTTCTATAGTTCGAATTGATATTCCCGAAGGTTCACCGGTAGTTAATAAAACTTTAAAGGAAATAAAACTTCCCGCCAACTCAGTTCTGGTCTCGATATTACGCGGTCCGGATATAATAGTTCCTTCCGGAGCGACTAAGATTTATCCTAATGACGAAATTATAGCCGCGACCCTTATCGATGTTAAAAATGATTTGATTAAAACTCTAATCGGTAAAATTTAAGTTATAACCTTTTATGTTTTTAAGTGAAGAGAAGATAACCTATAAATAAATATGATTATAGGAATGCTGATCGAAATTTTGTTTTGTTTATTTATCATTGGCGGCGGGTACGCTTTGGCTATATTGATATCCTTTTTATAAAAAGAAGTTTTTATGATTATATCTCCCGATCGAGATGATTTTTCAACAATTTTAAATACGCTTGGTAAACTAACTCTCGGTTTGGCGGGGTTCATATCACTGCCGCTAATCGTGGCTTTAATTCACAGAGAGTTCTCTCCGCTTTGTGATTTCTTTTTAACTTTACTTATCGCAACATCCTTGGGGCTTTTCCTTTTAACCTTTTTCCCTTTAAAAAAAGAAATTACTTGGGTTCATGCTTTTTTCTCAGTTAGCTTTGGCTGGATGATCTTTTCTTTGCTGGGGGCTATTCCGCTTTATTTGTCCGGCCATTTTATTTCTTTTGTAGACGCTTGGTTTGAATCAACCAGCGGGTTTGCTACGACTGGTTTGATTTTAATCC
>JAQTSA010000187.1 GCA_028711575.1 Candidatus Omnitrophota bacterium
GTCGGGCGAGCCTTGCCGGATATCAGGGATGGGTTAAAGCCAGTGCAACGGCGTATTTTGTATGCGATGCACGATTTGCATTTAAGATATAATCAACCTCACAAAAAATGCGCGAGAATTGTTGGTGAGTGTTTGGGTAAATATCATCCTCATGGTGATAGCGCGGTTTATGAAGCGCTGGTTCGAATGGCTCAGGATTTTTCTTTGCGCTATCCGCTGATAAATGGTCAAGGAAACTTCGGTTCAATTGATGGTGACCCACCAGCAGCTATGCGTTATTCGGAAGCCCGGATGGCGAGGATCAGCGAATATATATTGCAGGATATCGATAAACAAACGGTTAAATTTTTTCCTAATTTTGATAACTCGCTGGAAGAACCGGAAGTATTACCTTCAGTATTACCAACGATGCTTATTAATGGCGCCAGCGGTATCGCTGTTGGTATGGCGACAAATCTTCCGCCGCATAATTTAAGTGAAGTTTGTGACGCGATTACTTATTTGATCGATAACCCCAAAGCCACAATTCCAGAGTTACATCGATTTATAAAAGGCCCGGATTTTCCTACGGGAGGAATCATTTGCGGAAAAACCGATATCCTAAACATGTACAAAAATGGAAGGGGTAAGCTTACAGTTCGGGCGAAAGCTGTGATTGAACACGGAAAAAACAAAGACCGGATAATCATTACCGAAATTCCCTATCAATTGAATAAAACAACCTTAATGGAGCAAATAATCAATCTAGTTACCAGTAAACGGATAGAAGGAATTTCTGATTTACGTGATGAATCCAACAAAGAAGGAATGAGAATTGTACTTGAGCTTAAACGAGACGGCCAGGCCGAAATTATTCTTAACCGGCTTTTTAAGCATACAAGTATGGAAACGACTTTTGGCGCTATATTTCTCGCTTTGGTTAATAGAAAGCCGGAGATTCTCAATCTAAAAGAAATGCTGTTTCATCATATCTTTTTCCGCAAAGATGTTATTGTCCGGAGAACAAAATTCGAGTTAGACAAAGCGGAACGCCGGGCGCATATCTTAGAAGGATTAAAAATAGCCTTGAACTTTTTAGATCAAGTTATTGCTATTATTCGAAAATCCAAAAACCCTCAGGAAGCAAAAGAAGCTTTAATTAAAAAATTTAAATTAAGCAGTCTGCAGGCACAGGCTATTTTGGAAATGCAGTTGCAGCGCTTATGCGCTTTAGAAAGGGATAAAATAGAGGAAGAGTACTTATCTTTGTTAAAAACGATAGAGTACCTTAATTCTATTTTAGTTTCAGAGAAAAAACAGGAAAATTTAATTAAAGAAGAATTAAAAGACCTTAAAGAAAAATTCTCAGATTTAAGAAGAACAGAAATTGTAGCCCAAAAAGAAGAAATTGAAGTAGAAGATCTTATTGTCGAAGAGGAAATGGTTGTAACAATAAGCAAAACCGGATATATAAAAAGAATACCTTTAAGCAGTTATCGCCAACAACGCCGAGGCGGACGGGGTGTGGCAGCGATGGCGACATCGGAAGAAGATTTTGTCGAACATTTATTCGTAGCCTCAAGTAAGGATACTCTTTTGATTTTTACCGATGAAGGTAGAGTATATCCTTTAAAAACTTATGAAATTCCTCAAGGGTCAAGAATTTCTAAAGGAAGGGCGATTGTTAACGTGCTGCAGCTAGGCAACAACGCGAATATAACAGCTGTTCTATCGACGAAAGAATTTGATCCAGAAAGATTTATTTTTATGGTCACTCAGCAGGGTATGGTAAAACGGACGGCTCTTTCTTTGTTTGCTAATATAAGGCGCAGCGGAATTTACGCGATTACTCTTGATAAAGGGGATTGGCTGGTTGGAGCAAGAATTTGTGAAGAGAACGATGAAACCGTCTTGGCCAGCGGCAAGGGTATTTCTATCCGGTTCAAAATTAAAGATATTCGGCCGACTGGACGTCAGTCGCAAGGAGTAAGGGGAATCAGGCTTTCTAAGGGAGATATTGTTTTAGGCGGAGTTTTAGTCCAGGTCGGTCTAAAAAAAGAGTTGAGCCTTTTAACGGCAACGACCAATGGTTTTGCCAAAAGAACGTCGATAGAGGCTTATCGGCTTCAGTCGCGAAGCGGCAAAGGAATTATCAATATCAAGCTTTCACCGAAACTCGGAGAAGTTAAAGGGTTTATCCTGGTAAGAGATAACGATGAAGTTATGTGCATTACTCAAAAAGGGATATTAATCCGAGTCAATGTTAAAGATATTAGATTATCAGGAAGGTCGACTCAGGGAGTCAAGATTATAAATTTAGGCAAATCGGACAAGTTATCCACAATAGCAAGAATTATCCCGGAAGAGCCGACAGTTGCTGTTTAATAAAAAAACTAAAGATTTATTGACAAATTTTATTTACAAATTAAAATTAGACACTAACACGCGCTGCAAGCAATAGTGAAAACTGCACAATCTGATTGAAGTTACAAACGACCCCATCGTCTAGCCTGGTTCAGGACATCGCCCTTTCACGGCGACGACGCCGGTTCAAATCCGGCTGGGGTCGTTTTTCATTTAAATAAACCATTTAAAAAACAATGCCGGGAAAAAACAAACTTGACTTGCCGTTAGGTGTAATTCTTTTAGGAAAAATTAACTTTTTCCTTTTTGGCTGGGCGGTATTTATTTTAAGTTGTTACGTGTTAATTAATCTTAATCAGGATGTTCTAAAACAGGCTAACGATTTACTTCTTCAGGAAGGAATTTCGGTTGAACTGACAATGGCTCAAGTTAAAGCGGCGCTGATGATTCAAGTTTTTTTGTCATTTCTTTTTATTGTTTCCGGGTTTGGGTTGATAAAAGTCAAAGAGTGGGGCCGTAAGTATACGGTCTATTACGCTTTTAGCCTGGTAGTTTTTACTTTTTTAACGGCA
>JAQTSA010000188.1 GCA_028711575.1 Candidatus Omnitrophota bacterium
GTATTTGAGTTCAAACAGGTGTTTATACCAAAGAAAAAGTATAATCAGTGATCATCTGAGAACAGCGCCGTGAGGCTGAGCAGTTTGACACGCGTACTTCGTGTGTTTGACGCCAACGTAGTGAACGTTTGACGCGAGCGTAGCGCGCTTTCTTTTTAATTATGAAAAAAATCTGTGACTATTTTATAATGAGCAAGCCTTTAACTAAGTATGTTTTTTTGGTCTTGCTTATCCTATCGTTTGCTGATTTATTCCAGTTTAAAACTTTTTCTGAAAACCGGATTTCTTCACAAGACCAGTATGAAGAACTTAAAACTCTAGAGGCGATGCCGGTAAATTTAGCCGGGCAACAAATATTTTTGACTGAACGCCAAGGAAAAATTCTTGCAACCTACAGGCTATCGCTCTCTTTATCCGAGACTTGTAATTTTTATAAAGAAAAAATGCCGGAGTTTGGATGGTCGCTTGAGAAAGAAGAAGAAACGCCAATAACTTTACCGGAATCGAAAGTAAAGTGCACGTCTTGTGTCGAATCAAGATACGCTCGTTACTTTCCGGGTATGCCTGTCGATAAAATTCAGCCGATAATTGATAATTTAACTATGAAAAGTCTGACTTTAACTTTTAAACAAAACGGTGGGCTTTGCTTGATAAAATTATACCAGGCTTACCATAAATCGGGATATACAATAGACTCGACTTTAAAAGAAATAAATGATACAATAATTAGAGTGAATTGTGATTTAGAATAAAAATCTTTGAAAAAGAAGTGATTTTTTGATTCGTTATTAACAATAAAAGCAACAATTTAAACTTATTATGAGCGCGATTCCTCCCTTTATTTGGATTTGTTACTTTTTCCTCATTGTAGCTTTAAGCATCCTTTGTTATTACGGTGTTAATTCTCTCCTTAAACGCTGGGATACCGCTCAGCAGACAAAAGCCCAGGAAACTGCCGGTAAACTGGAAAATATGTTCCTTTTTGTAAAAAAGGATATGTTGTCTAGGATTTACATTGTTATTCCGATAATTTTAGGTTTTGCCGCTTTTGCTTATTGGCGAAAATGGTGGTTAGCGTTAATCGTCGTTGCTGTTGGGTTTGTTTTTCCAGTTTGGCTGATTAAAGTTTTAGACGGAAACCGCAGGAAAAAATTTATTACTCAACTTGTTGACGGGCTTATGGTTATAAATAGTTGTTTGAAAGGCGGATTGACTTTAGTCCAGTCGTTTGAAGTTGTTTCGGAAGAAATGTCGGCGCCTTTAAGTCAGGAGATATCGCTTCTTAACCGGGAAATAAAGATGGGTGTCACTTTGGAAGAAGCCTTGTTACGTCTGACAAAGAGGATGGAGTCAGAAGAAATGATTCTTGTTTCTTCGGCGATTCTTGTTGCCCGGGAAACCGGCGGCGATTTAACCAAAGTTTTCGCCCGGTTAGTTGAGACTATCCGCGACCGGCTTAAACTAAAAGAGTTAGTTCAGACTTTAACTTTACAGGCCCGGCTTCAGTGCATAATTATCTCTTTGTTAGGGCCGATATTTTTTATCATTGTCAGGAAAATCCGGCCCGACCATTTTGATATTATGCTTCAGGACGATTTAGGGCGGATATTTTTGATTATTGCTGTTGTTTTACAGATTATCGGGTTTATTCTAATAATTATTTTTGGAAAAGTTGAGATTTAAATGGAAGGTTTTCTTTTTATTGTAATGGCTATTTTGATTGGCGCGGCTTTTGTATCTTTTTTTCTCTTTCTTTTTCCGAAAGCGCCGGACACGATATCTATTTTTGATAAAGAAGTTCGGGATAAACGGGGGTCCAACTTATCGCCGGTCCTTGGCCTTTTCGCTCCTTTCAACAAGGTTTTGCTCAAATCTTTTCGAATGGAAAATGCCTTAAACAAAAAAATTTATATTGCTCAATGGTTAGTCACGCCGGGCGAACTTTTGGCCGGTAAAGAACTTCTTTCGGTTGTCATACCGTTGGTTATGTATCTTTTAGGGGTACCTTATCCTTACATGTATTTTTTAGGGTTTATTATCGGCTGGTTTTTGCCGGACGTTATGCTTAACAGTAGGGTTAAAAAACGAAAGTATCAAATAGTTAGGATGCTGCCGGAAACGATCGACCTTTTAGGTCTTTGTGTCGGGGCGGGATTGGATTTTATGTCGGCAGTACGATGGGTGGTCGATAAAGTTAAAATGAACCCGATGATCGAAGAGCTTTCTATGGTATTAAAAGAAATCAATGTTGGTAAACCGCGGGTTGAAGCTTTACGGGCGATGTCGCGCCGGCTCGATATATCCGACGTTACATCTTTTGTCCGGGTCCTTATTCAGGCTGACAGAATGGGTACTCCGGTTGAAGATACTTTTCGTATTTTGTCGGAAGATACCCGTATTCGCCGGTTTCATCGCGGCGAACGTCAGGCAATGAAAGCTCCGCTTAAGATGCTTATTCCGCTTATTTTCTGCATTTTACCGGTAATTCTTATTATTATTGCCGGTCCAATTCTTATTCGTTTCATAAAGCAAGGCGCGTTCGGCGGAATGTAGCGCGCCTACGGCGCTGTTCGCATCGCGCCTACGGCGCTTTTGCAGATGATCACAGAAGCCGCGCCTTCGGCTTGGCAGCAGATGATCACAGATATATGGTATTTAGGAAATAGCCTTTTTGAGAAGGGAAGAAGCTCATAGCTCTTGGCTCATAGCTCTTGGCTCATAGCTCATAGCTCATAGCTCATAGCTCATAGCTCATAGCTCATAGGGGGAGTGTACTGTCTTCAAGTCAAGTTGACAATATTTGAAAACCGTTGTCGTAAAAAAGAGCGTCGAGATTTAAAAACATCAATAGGGATCGCACCTGATTCTATGATGCCAAAATGCGCTCTTTGAAAATT
>JAQTSA010000189.1 GCA_028711575.1 Candidatus Omnitrophota bacterium
GGCAGTGCTGAAGATCTGCAAATCGTCCCAATTGACGCCAGCATCACTGAGCACGCCAACGTCCTGCCAGTTAACCCCGATTCGGCTTAACACCGTCAAATCACCCCAGTTTACGCCAGCCTGGGACAACGGTTTAAGGTCAGACCAATTTATTCCCGATTGAGTCAGAAACTGAAAATCACTCCAGTTGACTCCAGTTCGGCTTAAAGCTTGTAAGTCGTCCCAATTTATTCCGGCCTCAGTTAAAGTTGTAAAGTCTATCCAGTTAACTCCGGCTTGAGTTAGAATTTGTAAGTCATCCCAGTTAACGCCGGTTTCGCTAAAGCGCTTCATATGCGACCAGTTCACTCCGGCAGTGCTGAACTTCTGCAAATCGTCCCAATTGACACCGCTTTCACTTAAGACACTAAAATCCTGCCAATTGACACCGCCTTTACTCATTACCCGTATGTCACTCCAGTTAACGCCGGCCTGAGTCATTTCATTTAACGCGTCCCAGTTCACTCCGGCTTGAGTTAACTCATTTAACGCGTCCCAGTTCACTCCGGCCTGAGTCATTAAATCTAACGCATCCCAGTTAACACCGGCTTCTGTCAAAACGCTCAATGAATCCCAATTCGTTCCGGCCTGAGTCATAATCTCAAAGTCGCTCCAGTTGACACCGGCCTCTGTAAAAACTTTCAAATCTACCCAGTTTAAACCCGAAACGCTTAAGCTCTGAATATCGTCCCAATTTATTCCCTGACCACTTAATATACCTATATCCTGCCAGTTAACACCGATTCGGCTTAAAACTGTAATATCACCCCAGTTGACGCCGGCCTGACTGAACGGTTTAAGGTCAGACCAATTTATTCCCGATTGAGTCAGAAACTGAAAGTCGCCCCAGTTAACGCCGGTTTGGCTTAAAGCTTGTAAGTCGTCCCAATTTATTCCGGCCTCAGTTAAAGTTGTAAAGTCTATCCAGTTAACTCCGGCTTGAGTTAGAATCTGTAAGTCGTCCCAATTGACGCCGGTTTCGCTAAAACGTTTCATATGCGTCCAGTTCACTCCGGCAGTGCTGAACTTCTGCAAATCGTCCCAATTAACGCCGGCATCGCTGAGCACACCAACGTCCTGCCAGTTAACGCCAATTCGGCTTAATACCGTCAAATCACCCCAGTTGACGCCAGCCTGACTGAACGGTTTAAGGTCAGACCAATTTATCCCGGATTGAGTCAGAAACTGAAAGTCGCCCCAGTTTATTCCGCTTTGGCTTAAGGCCTGTAAGTCGTCCCAATTTATTCCAGCCTCAGTTAAAGTTGTAAAGTCTATCCAATTAACTCCGGCCTGAGTTAGAATCTGTAAGTCATCCCAGTTAACGCCGGTTTCGCTAAAACGCTTCAAATGTGTCCAGTTCACTCCGGAGATGCTAAAGATCTGCAAATCGTCCCAATTGACGCCAGCATCACTGAGAACGCCAACGTCCTGCCAGTTAACACCGATTCGGCTTAAAACTGTAATATCACCCCAGTTGACGCCAGCCTGGGACAACGGTTTAAGGTCAGACCAATTTATTCCGGATTGAGTCAGAAACTGAAAATCACTCCAGTTGACTCCAGTTCGGCTTAAAGCCTGTAAGTCATCCCAATTTATTCCGGCCTCAGTTAAAGTTGTAAAGTCTATCCAATTAACACCGGCTTGAGTTAGAATCTGTAAGTCGTCCCAGTTAACGCCGGTTTCGCTAAAACGCTTCAAATGTATCCAGTTCACTCCGGCAGTGCTGAAGATCTGCAAATCGTCCCAATTGACGCCGGCATCGCTGAGTACTCCAACGTCCTGCCAGTTAACGCCGACTCTACTTAATACCGTCAAATCACCCCAGTTAACACCGGCCTGACTGAACGGTTTAAGGTCAGACCAGTTCACTCCAGATTGAGTTAAAAACCGAAAGTCTACCCAATTAACTCCGGTTCGACTTAATACCTGTAATTCGTCCCAGTTGATGCCGGCCTCAGTTAAAGTTGTAAAGTCTATCCAATTAACACCGGCTTTAGTTAGAATCTGTAAATCGTCCCAATTAACGCCGGTTTCGCTAAAGATTTTCATATGTAACCAGTTAACACCAGCAGTGCTGAAGATCTGTAAATCGTCCCAATTAACGCCGGCGTCGCTAAACACTCCAATATCCTGCCAGTTCACGCCGATTCGACTTAATACCGTTAATTCACCCCAGTTGACGCCGGCCTGACTAAACGGTTTAAGGTCTGACCAGTTAACGCCGGATTGAGTCATAAACTGAAAGTCGCCCCAGTTGACGCCAGTTCGGCTTAATACCTGTAAGTCGTCCCAGTTGATACCGCTTTCGGTTAACGGTGCAAAACCATACCAGTTGATGCCCGATTGAGTTAGAAGCTGTAAGTCATCCCAGTTGATACCACTTTCACTGAATGGCTTAAAGCTTGACCAGTTTATTCCTGATTTAGATATAACCTGTAAATCGCTCCAGTTTACTCCGGCGTCACTAAACACTCCAATATCCTGCCAGTTCACGCCGATTCTACTTAAAACTGTCAAATCTCCCCAATTTACCCCAGCCTGACTGAACGGTTTAAGGTCAGACCAGTTAACGCCGGATTGAGTCATAAACTGAAAGTCGCCCCAGTTGACGCCAGTTCGGCTTAATACCTGTAAGTCGTCCCAGTTGATACCGCTTTCGGTTAACGGTGTAAAACCATACCAGTTGATGCCCGATTGAGTTAGAAGCTGTAAGTCATCCCAGTTGATGCCACTTTCACTGAATGGCTTAAAGCTTGACCAGTTTATTCCTGATTTAGATATAACCTGTAAATCGCTCCAGTTTACTCCGGCGTCACTAAACACTCCAATATCCTGCCAGTTCACGCCGATTCTAC
>JAQTSA010000058.1 GCA_028711575.1 Candidatus Omnitrophota bacterium
GACATAAATCGCTGGAATATTAATTCGTACCATAGCGTTATAAATCGCCGGAACAATCTTATCGCAGTTACCTAAACCGAGCCAGGCATCACAAGGATGCGCGCCGATAATAGTCTCGATCTGATCGGCAATTAGTTCCCGTGACGGCAAAGAATACTTCATGCCAAAATGACCCATGGCAATACCGTCTCCGACAGCGCCTCCGATATTGGCATACCAAACGTTTACCCCAAGCTTCTCAAGTTCTTTTTTTAGGATATCTCCCAAAATATCAAGATGCGCGTGCCCGGGAATTTGGTTGGTATATGAATTTATTACAGTTACAAACGGTTTCTTTAAATCCTTGATAGTCTTAATCACACCTTCAGCTATCATCAGAGAAACCCCAGGCAGCATCTGAGGCCCTTCCTTAAAAATATTGCTGCCTTTTTTACGAATATTTAATATACCTTCATTTACAGCTCGGCTATTTGTCATCTTTGTCTTCCTCCCATCTTTTATCATCGACAGTTTCAGCAATTTTTTGATACAACCGAATAAAATCTTTTTTATATTCAGAAAAGACTCTGACCATAGGCTCACCCTTGGAATAAGCCATTGCTATTTCTTTTTTAAACGGGATTCTCATCAAAACAGAAATATTTTCGGTCTCGCAATACTCCTCAGTTTTGTTATTTCCTAAATCAGCCCGGTTAATAACTACACCAAAAGGAATTTTAATTTTTCTTAATACCTCAACCGCTAGAATTAAGTCATTTAAACCAAAAGGCGTCGGCTCAGTGACTAACAGGCAAAAATCGCTGCCCTTAACTGAAGCGACAACCGGACAGGATGTGCCAGGCGGCGCGTCGATAATAACAATTTTATCATGGTTTATCTCATTTTTAACTTGGCGAATAAGCGGCGGAGACATTGCTTCACCGATATTAAGCTTTCCCTGAACAAAATCTATCGGGCCGCAATCACCTAACTCAACGACACCAATTTCCCTATTTACTTCTTTTATAGCTTTTTCCGGACATAAAGCGCTGCAGGCGCCGCAACCATGACACAACGGCGCAAAAACCAAAGTCGTCCCCTTTTTCCCATCGCCCTCGCCGGGAATGACAGCTATGGCGTTATAAACACATACTTTGGCGCATTTGCCACAATAAAGGCATTTAGATTCATCGATCTCGGGAACAGGAATATAGCATTTCTTCTGTTCTTTTATCTCGGGTTTAAGAAAAATATGCCCGTTTGGCTCTTCAACGTCGCAATCGAGAAACTGTACCCCGTTAGAAATATTAACTTTGGATTCTGAAGAAACAGATCTTTTAACGAAGTCGGCGTTATCTAAAGATAACGCCAGATTTACCGCGACAGTAGTTTTACCTGTTCCACCCTTTCCGCTTGCTACTGAAATAATCATATCTTATATCCTTATCTTCGTTGGGCTATAAGCACTTTTTGAACTTGACTCTCATATTCAATAGTCTTAAAACCTTTAGTAATAAAATACTCATTAGCTTCTTTCAGGCGATGTTTAAAATAATCGTGAGTACGCCCTTCAGCGGTATGGCAGGCATTAATCATTTCTAAACCTTTATCCGTAAAATCGCTTAAGACTACCTTACCGCCATTACACAACAAACGGATTATTTCCTCTAAAACAGCCTGATGATTTTCAAGATGATGAAACACATTGATAGAAAATACGGTATTAAAACTCTGACTCACAAAACTCATCGATACCGCGTTCTCAACTTTCAGTAGAACCTGTTTTTCCAGACCAAAATATCTCAAATTAAGCGCGGCAACCGCTTGTTCCTGGGAAGAAATGTCTATGCTTGTAAAATTATATCCCCTTTTTGCTAAAGCAAGCGCGAAATGCCCTTTACCGGTTCCGATTTCCAGGATTTCTCCAGAAACCGGCAGAGATTTATCGAGGATAAAATCTCTTTCCTTTTCTAAATCATACCCGTTGTTTCGGTAAAAATTAACTCGCTCTAAATACCTTTTATGATTTTCAAAAACTTTCTTTTCCAAAATTTAATCCTTAATCTCTTACCATTCGCA
Source organism: Candidatus Omnitrophota bacterium (assembly GCA_028711575.1). Lineage (GTDB taxonomy): Bacteria > Omnitrophota > Gorgyraeia > Duberdicusellales > 4484-171 > JAQTSA01. The sequence continues at coordinate 2,059 of JAQTSA010000058.1, forward strand.
CACCGCATTTAGGGCAATTCATTGAAGCGCAAGGCTTACCGGCCTGATGCGCCACCTTTTCTCCACAATCAGGGCATACACAATTTCCTCCCGAACCCAATCCCAAGCGATTACCGGCTCCTCGGCCCAACCCTTTCCCCATTTTAGGACCTTGGCCTATCGGTCCTCTTCCGTCTCTTCCTGGCATAAAAATACCCTCCCTTTTTATTTATAATCGCGAAGCCTTTTTTTTCAGATCGTATGCCTTATCGGTCAGTTCCCAGCAAAACCAGCGTCATCACGTCCAAAATGTCCGTAACAAGGTGTTTTTCGGTATACCGGAGGCAATAATTTCAATGACTCAATTATACATCTCGGCGTAAGCTTAAAATTTTCACGAATAAGCTTAACAAAATTATCTTCGGATAATTTTCCCGGACCATACGTATCTACATAGATCAACAAGAGTTCTACATATCCGATCAGATATGATAACTGAACGGGAAATTTATCTGTTAGCCCTGCAGCGACAATGTTTTTGGCAATATAACGACAGATCTAAGCCGCGAATCGGATTAGGGACTCTGATTAAGAATTTATCTGTATGATTAACGTAATATTTTGTATCCTTATCTAGGAGTTATTTTCAAATGGTTGTTATTATTTATTCTTATTCGGCATTCCGGAATGAGAGCTAACACTTGGGCCAGAAACTACTTTAAACTCTCCTTTTTTGTATTTTTCAATCGCTTCCTTTATCGTGCCTGAGGCGTTGGTAAAAATTGCGATTCCCGCTGCTTGTAATGTCTGAAAGGCGTTCGGGCCTACGTTTCCCGTTACGACAGCTTTAACTTTTTTAGAAGCAACGAACTGCGCCGATTGGATTCCCGAACCGCCCATCGATTCAATATTAGGGTTTACAATAGCTTCGAATTCTAAAGTATCAGTATCAACAATAATAAAATTCCGGCACCTGCCAAAAAGCGGGTCCACCTTAGAATCTAAACTGCTTCCTTCTGAAGTAATACATATTTTCATATAGTCTCCCCTCCCAAATGATCACAATTGTCTTGACGCGAATGGTCGCATACCGACTTATCTAAGCCATAGCCTTTTCCCGCTCCGGGATTACAAAGACTTTCTCCCCCTTTCAACGTACCCTTTTTCAGCTGTTCGATAACATCATCTATCGTGCCGCTTATCCCAACAATTGTCTGAATGCTATATTCCTCAAAAAACAATGATGCCTGCATCCCCATACCTCCGGCAATGATACAGTTGACGCCATTCTGATGCAAAAACTGAGGTATAGCGCCGGGCTGATGCCCAGGGTTTGATACCTCGGTTTTGTTAACTACTCCGCAATTTTCGATATCAACTAGGGTAAAAGTTGGACATCGGCCAAAATGGGCAGATACAAACGCTCCATCTGTAGATATAGCTACACGCATAATTACTCCTTTTTAATATTCTGGTATGAGAGAATAAAACCCAAGATCTACCCCCTCACTCCAGACCAATTACTTACTTTCCTTTACTCTTATTTTTCCAAAATTTCAATCCGGCCTTAAATATTATCAAGTTACCTTTTTAAAACATCGGCACGACTTTTAAGGGTCTCGGACTTCCGTTTCGAGATCATTTTTGTTGCGTTTAGAAAAAGACATTCTCCTTAGATAAGGAAAAATATACTTTACTTTTCATTACAGGCATTACACAAACCGTAAAACTGAATCAAATGATTAGTAATCTTAAAATCATATTTCTGAGAAAGGCCTTTTTCTGTCTGGTTAAGCAACTCTATTTCTTCATCAATAAAATCAGTATAATCGATTACACGGTTGCACTTGGTACAAATTAGATGGTGGTGATGATTGGCGCCCTTAGGCCCTTCTGCCAATTCATAGCGCGCTCGCTTATCACCAAAATCAAATTTAAAAACAAAACCTAATCCGGCTAACAACTCTAAAGTCCGATAAACTGATGTTAACCCAATGCTAGGACATCGAGGATGAACCTTCATATAAATCTCTTCGGCGCTTAAATGACCTTCGGATTTAGATAAAACCTCAAGGATCGCTTCTCTACCGGCAGTAAGCCGGTATCCGCATTCCTGAATCTTTCCCTGCCACCACCCATCCCCCTGACAATTACTTATCGGCATAAACATCTCCTTTTGGTAATGGTTACCATTATCAATGGTATAAGTAAAGGACGACATTGTCAATACTTATTTTTAACGCTGTTCACAAAAATAGGGTGTCGGGTTCAGGGTTCCGGGTATAGGGTAATAGACAGGGTGCGACCGGCCCCGGCATAATATCCATAGAGAAAACAATTGTTTGACGCCAACGCAGCAAACGTTTGATATCAGTTTGCTAAAAGCTATCAAGCTTTTGCCCCGCTAAATCAAAGCCAACGCAACAAATCATCGAACGGTTTTTTGTCCCTGACAGTTTCTGGCTTTGCCGGGTATCCGATAGCTATAACGCTGACCAGCCTTTGGTCTCTTCCTCCGCCGACGAACTCGACAACTTTATCAGCGTACTCTTTTTTGTCGCCGGCAATCCAACAACTGCCAATACCTAAAGCCCGCGCTGCCAGCAAAATGTTTTCAGTCGCGGCAGAACAATCTTCAAGATAATATTTTGTCTCAACCGATAGGACAACTATCGCCGCCGGCGCACTAACCATAAACGCACCGTTTGGCGAAACTATCCGGCCAAGAGCCGATACTTTAGATTTATCAACAATACCAACAAACCGCCAAGGCTGTTCGTTACGCGCCGTCGCGGCAAGCCGGCCGGCATCAATTATCCGGTTGATATCATTTCGGCTTACCGGTTTATCTAGGAACTCCCTTACTGAAACACGCTTTTTTATTACATCAAAAAAATCCATGATAACGGCTCCTTTGTTTAACGTTCTTTCTGTGAACTTTTAAATTATATAATCGGCGCAAAGGTTTTAGGTCAATATAGCAAGATTTAAAATAAAAAACGGTTATCGTAGTAACCTATTTACAAAGTGCCCCACGAAAGACACATGCCACAGCGGCAAGAATAAAAACCGACGCCCAAATATATTCCTGTTTCAGGCCTTCTTTCATATAGAAAATTGAAAACGGAACAAAAACAGACAAAGTTATCACTTCCTGCAAAATCTTTAGTTGCCCAAGATTCATTACCTGATGGCCAATTCGATTTGCCGGAACTTGGATCAGATATTCAAAAAGAGCAATACCCCAACTGACTAAAGCCGCGACAATCCATGGTTTAGCGCTCATATTCTTTAGATGACCGTACCAGGCAAAAGTCATAAAAATGTTGCTTAACACAAGCATCGTTACCGTAATTATTACTTTATTCATCCATTTTTCCCCTCTAATTTATTTAGTAATTTCACAAGTTTGGATATCGATTAAAGATTTCGTTGTTTATTGTAAAAGGCCTTTTCTGACCATCATCACGGCTATCGCCGCAAGAAGCAAAGCCATAACTTTAGAAAGAGCTTTCGTGCCGCCTTCGCCTAAGACCTTAATCAGAATATGTGAAAAAGAAAAAATCAAGCCGGCCAATAAAACGTTAATAAAAATAGAAATCAGTGCCGAAACAAGACCATATTCAGGGACAATAATAAAAGATGTTGTAAGGACCGCCGGCCCGACAATCAGCGGAGTACCTATCGGTACAGCACCCAGTTCGGTTGAAGGAATACGCCGCCGTTTCTCAGAATTTAAAATATCAATTATCGCGATACAAAAAAGAACTATACCGCCGGCAATCATAAAGTCGCCGACAGTTATGCCAAGAAACCGAAAAACAGCTTTACCTAAAAATATAAAAGATACCGCGACACATAACGCGGTTATGACCGACTGAACAATTATCGATGATTTTTCTTCTTTGCTTGTGCCCTGAGTCAAAGAAACAAAAATCGGTAAAACCCCTATCGCGTCGACCGCGACGAATACAGGAATAAAAGCTAACAGTATATTCTTAACGATTATTTTTCTCCATTTTTTTCTGCCGGCTCAATATGAACTGAGATTAAGGTTTCTTCGCCAAAAGATTCTTTTACTTTGTTCTCAACGTTAGTCGCGATACGATGAGCCTCGACTATTGTTAAGTTCTTGTCTACGTCAACATGCAAATCAATCGCGATGTAATGGCCAATGCTTCTTGTCTTTAAATCGTGCGGCGATAAAACGCCGTCAACCGACCGAATAGTATTTAAGATTTTGTCTTCGACGTCATCACTCAAAGATGATTCCATCAATTCGTTAAAGCCGGCAACCGAAATATTAACCGAAGTTTTTATAATGAAAAAACTTACAATTACCGCGGCTATCGGGTCAAGAACGTTCCATTTATCGCCAAGGAATATAGCGCCGCCAATACCGATCATCGTCGCGATCGAGGAAAAAGAGTCCGAACGATGATGCCAGGCGTTAGCAATTACCGCCTGACTGCTAATAGCTTTTCCGACTTTGATTGTGTATCGATACAGCCCTTCTTTAGCTATAACCGAAACAGCGGCGGCAGAAAAAGCTATCCATTCCGGTGAAGTAATTATCTCACCTTGCAAAAAAGAAAAGATCCGGCGCGCGCCGACAAAAAAAACCCGTACTCCAACAAAAAACAAGGCCGCGCCAATAAAAACCGTAACCAAAGTTTCAATTTTCCCGTGCCCATAATTATGGGACTTATCTTTCGGTTTATCGACGAATTTGAATCCTAACAAAACTACGATATCGGTAATAAAGTCAGAAAGCGAGTGAAAGGCGTCAGCGACCATCGCCGTACTTTTGCCGAATATTCCCGCGGCTAACTTAAATAATGTTAAAATAACATTTACCGAAAAACCTATCCAGGTCACCTTGTTAGCTTGTTTTGATCTTCGTTTCATACCTTTATTTTAGTTCTTTAATTGCATCAGCGCTCAATGCCGTTACCGATAGCTCATTATTTTTCCGGTTTTTTCAATTTTGATTTATATTCCCCTGTCTCGACCGGACTAAACCTTTGACGTACTCAAGCTGGGCCAATTTGTTTTCAAGGCCAACTGTCCAGTTGGCGTGATGAAGAACTATATCTTTCGGTACCGGAAGTTGACAGCCGGGATCCCAGAGTCTCGCGGTCAAAGTTCCTCCGCCAAAATATCTTGTTGGTAAAAGGCGCCAACGAATACGGTAAGGATTCATTCCTAAAGAAGAAACCGCCGGCGCCAGTTTAGGTGAAGAAACAAATTTTCTCAATATTAAATATGGTATACCACAAGCGTTATTTATTAAAACTTTGTTTACCGCGTCTTGGTCGCACTTATTCTCCATGCCAATGCCGGCCCGAACGTCTTGCCAAAGTTTCAATGTCTTTTCACTTGCCAGACAGACAATGAACCCGGTGCAAGCCACTCCGTCAGGACTGTCACAATGAAACAGCAGGTCAAAACCTTTCATAACTGACAAGATATCATCTTTGGTTTGACCAAAAAACTGAATGTCCGGGTCCGAAAAGACAAAAACTTTACCGATATTGTCGCCTACCGCCTGAATAAGAAAATCTATTTTCTCGCCAACAATATCAAACCACCCCGGTTCCTTAAAATCAACTGAAATACCCTGGTAATCAGCGCATTTTAAAACTAGTTCGTATTCCGATCTTACCGAAGGAACGAACCAATCATCAATTAAAATACGATAACTGGGGGTATAATAACAGTATAACTTCATGTTTAGTCACCGCTAACCGCAAAGAACTTGAAAATACTCTGTGTCCTGAGTTTTATGAGTTAGATACATAAGTTCAGTACAAGAAAAAGGTGTTATTTGATACCGTCCTGTTTAGGCTGATTTTACCTATAATCTGCACTATAAGACACTTATAGAGCGTTGTCAATCTTTAGTTTCTGTTGTTAAACACCTATATTTAAGGTTGATCACTTTACCTCCAAAAAAAGCAATTTTTTTTAAAACTAATGGTTAGTTACATTGTAATTGTCCGTTAAATGTGTTACTGTTAAGCTGAACTGACAATCCGGCACCGCTGATAAAGGCAAACCAAGGGTAACCTTGGGACGTCCCTTCCGGGACACGGCGAATGGTTTCGCCGGGCAAAGCTACCTGTCCTTAAACGTTTTAGGGTTCTAAGGAAAGAGGGGCTGCCGGTAAAATGGCTCGAAACGAGCCGAGTAGGTAATGGTGCTATGCGAAAATTAACGGCTACTCTTCTGCTGCTCTCAATTTTAACTGGTCCGCTTTACGCAGCCCAAGAGGTCAGCGTCCGGGTTTCAGTTACAATCCCCCAACTGATCGAAGTATCACACAACCAAACTATAAACAGCCAATTAACCGAGACCGGTCAACAGAAAAAAGACCTGATTATTACAGTCGAGCAGGTAAAACGCGACAAAAAAACAATTTCTCTACGAACTGTTGTTCCTCGTTAAATATCTCGGCCCGAGCATCTAAAAACATTAAAAAAACCTGAAAACCTGAAAACTAAAAACTAAAATTTAAAACTATTTTTTTCGTAAGGGAAAATTCTGTTTATATGTCGCGGCTTCTTCGACTTTAACCGACAGTTTAAAGGCTGTTTTAGGTAAGAATCCGACCGGCAAAGAACTTACGTCGAGTGCCAGTTGATAGTCGCCTGGCAAAAGGCCACTAAAGAAATAAACCCCGGAATCGTTGGTTTGAGACATAGCTTTTGAGTTAAGAGTTAACTTGGCTGAAACAGGTTTATCTTCTTTATCTAAAAGATTATTGTTGTTTACGTCCCAAAACACCGCTCCGTATATGCCGGATTGGGTAGACAAACCAAAATCAAGGGCATACTTTCCTGACCGGGAAAGGTCAAGAACCTTAGCCGAAGCGGTAGTTAAAATGTATCCGCCGGGAATACTGTTGTTGTTAACGCTGACGCTTAATTGTTTTGCCCGCACGACGACACTGTAACGGCCGGTTTTGTCAGTTATAGTTTTTTTAGGGCCAACAAATATTTCGACACCTTCAATCCCCTCTTCGGTATTCTGTTTTTTTCCGTCAGAATTTTTGTCTTGAAAAACAAACCCGCTGATAGTTGAGGCCGGGTTCCATCGAAAGAAACTGTCCCACCATATCCTTGCCCCAAGGCGGACGTCAGACTCAATAAACGATTGACTGTCATCGGTATCAGCCCAAACGTTACGTAACCGGCCGTCACAAAACAGCTCAAAATCTTCGTCGGGAGAATATGTCAAGTTCAGACTTCCTTCCAAACTGTCTTCGCCAGACAAAAAGGAATGTAAACTTTCGGCGTTTTCTTCGTTACGATAATAAAGACGAAAAGTTGAGCTGAGCGCAGAAGTAAACTGATGGTAAATGTCAAGCCCAGTCTCAAAGACTTGAGGCGTTTCTTTTATGCCGGTAAAATCTTCGGTCAGCCAGGAGTAATCATAATTAAAATAGTAACTAACATCACTTAATATACTAAAACGAATACCGCTCAAAACAGCGTTACGCCGGTAGTCTGAAGTCGGCGACAATGAGTTTCGGCTTTTTTGAAAGTTGTATCCTAAATGATAAGACGCTGTCTTTAAAAAAGGCCAGTCAAGGTCAAAAGATTTGTGGTAAGTAATTGTCGAGTTAAAGTCCTGATGCGGTGAAATTATCCCCGGCGCGGTAACATAATATAGGTGCGACGATAAGTTTGAGCGGCCGGGAAGACGCCAGTCAAACGAGCCGTCCCATTCATAGTTAAGAGCGTTAGGATTAGACAAATTAGATAAAAACCGGTCACGATAAACGTTAAGACTTGTCTGTAAGGAAAAAGTGCGTATCGGGTACCAGTGTAACGATGATACCGCGCCGATCTCGCCAATGTTTGGCGGGTTAGAAGTTATAGTTGTAAAATTTTCTTCAATGTTACGTAACGACAACCCTAGATCAAGTTTTTCAAGACGAAGCCGAGAGTTGACCCGCATCGCCGTTGACTCCTGGTCATAAGCTATTTCGCTGGAAATGTCCAACGGTGAGATATCGTGTTCGGTTTGCAGAGAAAAGACTTTTTCTTTCAAAAAAAGGGCGCGATCCTCTCCGTAACCCCGGGCATAATTAAAATAAACGCGATGTGGACTGTCTTCAAACAAACCAACCCGCATTCCTTCGATATAAGACTCATCCTGAGAATCAAGCGTGGGCGAAAGAGCCGAGCGAAAATACTGTTGTTCCCGGCCCCAAATATAGGAATAGTTAATCAGGTTATCAAGCAGCGGGGTTTGAAAACTCACCCCTTTAAGGGTAAGCCCGGGAAACGATAGTTCAGAAAAAACTTTAGTAAAATCAAATAAACGCAGGTTTATTCCCTCAAGCGGCCCAATTTTAGCGTCAGTCAACCCAACGGTGTATCCGGTAACTTTCTCGATATCATCAACTTTTGATCGCGTAACTGAAGCGTCGAGGTCACCATAAGGCGAAGGGCCAGTCAGAGCCAGCCGCTGGTCAAAAGACAGTACTTGACGATGAAGATTTTTAAAAATCGTGCCGCGAGAATAACTGCTCCAATCAGCAGTGTATCCAAACCGAAACCGGTCAGCTTCTTTCCAGTGGGTTTCAACCACACGAGTCGATGCCGCAGAAATTACGTGCAGGTTAAAAGTCCATCGTTTTCCGCCGCTCCAAAGATGGACAAATGTTGAGCCAAACCCAGTAGCTCGAATATCGACTTCACCGGCGGAATTGCGGGTTATGGCCACAACCTTTTCAGTTACAGCGACGGCACGGGTTATTGAAGATGATTTAAACCTCAACAAATCGCCAAAAACAAGGGTTACTTCCTTTGGACTAACAAGGTCACTGTCGGCGGTAAGCATAAAAACCTGTTTGGGCGTTCCGACGTCAAGGCCGGATTTTTCCTCTTTGGAAGGTAAAGACTTAAGCGGTTCGGATACTTTTCGTTTTTGCTTTTGTTTTTGTTCTGATTTTATTTTTTCCGTGGGCGTTTTTTGGGCGGATTCTTTTGTTTTCGCCGATTTAAGTTTAATCGAATCTAAAAACTCGCCAACCTTGTCCTGACGCAAGATTTGGTTTTCTTCAATTTTTATCGTATCTTCGATTTCTTCAACCTGATTTAAACTATCTGAAAACTGATCGGACGAATAATCCTGAAAATCAGTATTGGATTGAGGCAAGATGACGAGATTATTCTTACTTTTTGAAGAAAAAGAAGACGAATCCGGCTCAGATTTCTTTAGTTTTGCCGGCGACATTATTTTCTTCGGTACAACAAAGGTCCGTCCCTGGACTTTACGCTGAATAAGATTTATATATTCGCCCGGTTCAGATGACCCCGGTTGAGCCATCTCGGCCATTTTAAAAT
>JAQTSA010000059.1 GCA_028711575.1 Candidatus Omnitrophota bacterium
GTAAGTTAGCTTCTATTATCTACTCTATGTTAAAGAACGATTCAATTTATGATATTACTCGTTTGGCTGTCGTTTAACTGTTCATTTGTTCTTTGAAAATTTATCTTTACTTCTTATAGTATGTCTTCCTTTATAATATAACTATACCATAAAAGAGGGATATAAACCAAATAAAAGGCGGGTATTTAAACAAGATGTTTTGTGCTAAATAGATTCTTTGATATAATAAACCAGAATTTACTAAAACAACAAAGGGGTAAGGCGATGTCAGTTTCAATTGTAATTCCCTGTTACAACGAATCGGGAATAATCAAAGATACAGTTGAGTCTTTTTATCAGGAAGTTATAACTAAAATAGATGAATCAGAATTGATTATTGTAGATGACTCAAGTAATGACGGTAGTTTTCAGATCCTAAAGGATTTGCAAGCCAAGCGGCCTAAATTGAGGGTGGTTAAAACTGATAAGAATCTTGGTCACGGCGGGGCTATTTTGCTGGGCTATAATTTAAGCCGTTATGAATATGTTTTTCAGACCGATAGTGACCGCCAGTTTCTGGTTGAAGATTTTTGGAAGTTTTATGCCGCGCGGGAATCTTTCGATTTTATTCTGGGATATCGAAAGACGCGAGCGGATCCTTTATTTAGGGTAATTCTTTCTAAGTTTATATTCTGTTTTAATCTGATAGTTTTTTCTGTTAATGTTAAAGATGCCAATTGTGCCTTCCGGCTAATGAAGAAAACAAAATTAGGTGATTGCCTAAAACGCATAAATAAAAATACGTTAGCGCCGAACATCTTAATTTCGATTCTTATGAAAAAAAGTAATTCAAAAATGCTGGAAGTTCCTTTAAGGCATTTTCGCCGGAGCGGGGATAAAGCCGGTTTTCCTTTTTTTCGGGTAATATCTTTCGCTCTCAAGGGATTGTTCCAGTTATTTTGTTTTCGGTTTGGGAAAAGTAATTTTGATTAATTATGGTAAACTTTTTTTCTAGAGCAAAAGACAACCAGACTAAAGGCAACTTTATATTGCTTTTCCTCATATTTATTACCATTCTTATTCTCCGGTTACCGTATGCGACTCAGCTTATGCGTCAGGATGACGAACAGGTATACTTCACCGCCGCTTGGCAAATAAGCGAAGGAGCAGTCCTTTATAAAGATATATGGGATCATAAGGGGCCGCTGCTTTATTTTCTTTTTGTTCCGGTAATAAAATGTTTCGGCCCAAGCATTATAGCCTTACGGATATTTACGACTGTTTATCTTCTAATTACTATGTTTTTTATCTATCGTCTTGCCAAATTGCTTTTTTTAAAAGATCTAGCTTTGATTACACCTTTAGCTTACGGCCTTTTTTTTTCAACAAGCCGGTTTGGTTTAATCTCTCAAGGCGAACTGTTTATGCTGTTGCCGATTACTGTATCCTGGCTTTTATTTTTACCGATATATTTTGACCGTTCTAATTCTCGGAGGCGGATTTTTTTATGTGGTGTTTTTGTCGCTTTAGCTTTTTTAATTAAGTCATTCGCCATAGGGATTATTATTGTTATTGTCGGCATTTTAATTAAAAAGCGTATTATTGACGAAAAATCAATCGCCGCCTTTTTTTTCGAAGTTTTTATATTCTTTCTTGGTTTCTTATCGATTCATTTTATTTTCATTTTTTATTTTTTCTATCAAAAAGCTTTAATCGATTACTTCTATGGGTTTTATGTTTTTAACCGGAATTATATAGCTGATATTTCATGGAAGGAATCTTATTTACGGTTGAGTCAATTAGTACTCAATTTCAAATATAGCTTTATGACCGTTTTGGCGGTATTAGGATCTTTTTATCTGGTTTTTACTTATAAAAGCTGGAAAGCTGATTCTAAACGAATATGGTTTGTTTTTGCTACCGTTATCGCTCCGTTAACCGCTATAGTGTTGGCCCGCAGGATGAATCCTTATTACACAATGTCTTTGGGTTTGGGGTATTCTCTGATAGTGACTTTATTATTTGACCGCTTGAAATTTAGCCCCGATGATTTTAGGAAATTTCTTTCTCTTTTAGTCACGGTAGTTTTTTTCTTATCTATGAACCGCGCCTTAGGCGTTAGGGCGTTCTTTAAATTTTCCGATCAAGTTGATTCCAGGATAACCCTTGCTGAATTTTTTAAAAAGAATACAAACCCGAGCGATACTATCTTTTGCTACAAAGGCTTGCCGATAATTTATTTTCTTTGTCAAAGGGCTCCGTCGGTTAAGTATTTCAACAATCTTCATTATACAAACCGGTTTCGAAAACTTTTGCCTGATGCAAAAAATCTGGAATCAATCTTTGTTGCCAACAAACCAAATTATATTGTAGTTGATACTTTACGAGGGGCGCAGAGACCGAGGGATATTGACTTTGTTTCTGAACTATTGGCTAAGGAATATAGATTTATTACCAGGATAGAACGGTTTAAGATATATTCTAGAAAAAAAAAATAAGTTTAGGATCAAATCTTTATGATTTCCCTTTATTTTTAATTATTTTTTGTTTAATCCCCTTTATCTGGCTCCTGGCTTTGCCGACTGAATTTTTTAGCTATGCTGAATAAAATCAGAAAAACAACCGAAGACTCGAAAAAAAATAATTTACATATCCTTATCTTAATTTTTTTGCTTATTTTTATCGTTCGTCTTCCTTTTATATCTAAATTGTTAAATCATCCCGATGAAAAGGTCTATTTTACTGTAGCCCAGCAAATTTCTCAAGGCGCGGTGCTTTATCGCGATGTTTGGGACCATAAGGGGCCGCTTCTTTATTTTTTATTTGTTCCAGTAATTAAATTGTTCGGCCCAGACATCACAGCTTTACGATTATTTACAACAATTTATTTAATGATATCAATGTGGTTTGTCTATCTTCTGGCAAAGCGGGTATTCCCCTCAACTATAGCTGTGATTGTTCCTTTTGTTTATGGTTTGTTTTTTTCTCATACCAGGCTTGGGAACCTTTCTCAGTGTGAAATGTTTATGTTTTTACCGATAATAGCGGCTTGGCTTATTTTTTACCCGATATGTTTTGAGGATAATCGATCTAATTTTCGTTTGTTTTTTTGTGGCTGTCTATTGGCCCTTGCCTTTTTAATTAAAATGTTTGTTTTTGGAACAATTATAATGTTTCTATCAATATTAGGTGGCAAATACATCTTTAAAAAAGAGGATAGGGGTAAAAATTTTAAAACCTTAGTGCTGAAAATATTTTATTTTTTTGCCGGTTTCGGTTTAATCCATTTTTTGTTTTTGGCATACTTTTATCTTAATAATTCCTTAACCGATTATATCAATGGATATTATGCCTTTAATTTTAAACACGTATCTTCTTATAGCTGGATCATTTTTTTTAGATTTTTTTTAATGAGAACATTTAATTTTTTGTCTCAGGATTATCTGACCGTGGGAGCGCTATTAGCTGGCCTCAGCATAGTCTTTAATTTAAAGAAATACCGGAAAGATAGGGCTCTTATCTCTTTTGTTTTTTCTATGGTTTTCGCTGGAGTTATCCCTATTATTTTGTCCATGAAAATGCTGGATTATTATTTTCTTTGCTTAAGCCTTGGAAACGCTTTTATAATCGGTCTTTATTTCTATCTTTTAGACATTGATCCTCGGAATCTTGAAAAAATTATTTTTGTTACAGTTATGGTCTTTTTGTTTTATTACCTGACGATTTTTTGTAATGATTTCTTTTTTAAAAGTAAACTGCATAAAGTTGATGACCGGGTTTTGGTCGCTGAATTTCTCAAAAATAATATGAAAGCGAATGATCGTTTGATCTGTTATTGTGAGTCTCCCGGGATTTATTTTCTATCACAAGGCCGGCCTTCGATAAAATACTTTAATGCTGCTCATTATGCTGAATCGATGAGAAAACATCTTTTCGATTCAGAACAATTTGAGGCAATGTTTCTTTCTAATAGACCCAATTATATTGTTGTCGGGCCGAAAGATCATAAATGGAAACGTAATAGAGTATTGTTTATTGAACAGCTTATTGAGGAAAAATATAATTTTCAGAAAGCGTTCGGAGTGTACAAAATATATAAGTTGAATCAAAAGGCAGAGTGAAAAAAGAAATCATTTTAAAAAAATTCGTTTAGGATAGAGTGTTAAGCGTATTCCTTGTTTAAAGGCTGAAGCTTGCTTTTGGTTATAAATATCTGGTCTTTTATGGCAATATTTTTTTAGAAATGAGAGCCTTTGCTATTTGATCGGCGAGGATTTTGTTGCCTTTTTGGTTCAGGTGGCAGACGTCTTTCGGCCTTCGGCGAAAGGATTTGATATCCCGCTTGATTAATGCGTTAAGTGGGTTAATCACGCTGATCCCGTATTCTTCAGCCTCGTATTCTATTAGGTTGTTAATCTCAGTTAAAGGGTATTTGCCGGTATCACCGGAATGAAGCATCGGTATAATAACTATTACCGGTACAAATTTGTATTTTTTGCTAAGCTGGGAAAATTTTCTCAATTGCCTGTTGAGCAAAAGTATATGTCTCTTTTTTCTATAAGAAAATACTCCGTGGGTATATCCTATGTTCAGTAAATCTTTTCTTTCTATTTTTCTTATTTTTTCACGCAGAATCTTTTCCCTTTCATTTAAATAAAAGTCAGTTTTATCATTCTTGGTAATTTCTTCGATCATATTGAGATTAACCTCGGGAGGCGTGATTAACTCTGATTTATAAAGCCTTAAGAGAACGAAGCGAAGAAAACGTGATTTTATTTTTGATATCTGAAAGGTAATAGGATCTTTTTTGAAGAAGCGTAAAGAATCACTGAAATCGGATAAGTCATTTAGGCAGAAACCGTAGATCACTATATCGGGTGAGAGTTTGACCCATTTTTTTTCTAGTTGGGATATTACTTGAACGATATTGTAGCCGTTAACTCCAAGATTTAAGACTTCAATCGGTTCACCTTTTTTGCACAAGTAATCTTCCAGTTGTTTGCTGTAGGTAAACTGGTTGTCGATATCAAAACCGAAGGTAGTTGAATCACCAATTACGGCAATTCTGGTGGTTTCTACCTTTTTTGTCTTGCTATATTCTTTATCGCGAAAGCCGAGAGAATTTATTTTAACCGTATATTGGGGAAAAACAATTTCAGTATCCGGTTTTAGTTCGTAAACTATATCTTTGTCTTTAACGGGCTGAACAAATATTTTTTTGTCATTGTCTATTTTGAAATCTTTAAGCCGTTGGCAAAGAGGGTCGTAATCAAAAATAATAAATAAACCTTCAATTAAAAGGACTAGTGCAGCAATTGAAAAGATACTCAGGCAAATATTTATAATTGTTTTTTTCATAATTGATATAATTTAGGTTAACATAGTTTTATTTCTCCGGAAAGGTTTTTCTGCCGAAAGGTTTTAAACAGCTTTTGATTAGTTTTCGGCGAAATTGAAAGAGGCTTTTGGAAAATTTTTTTTTAAAGCCTTATTGACGCGGTGATCTGCTTTTTTGATTTTTTTAAAAAAAAGGTGCAAATCTCCGGCTGTTACGGTATAATCAGTTTCTTAAACTGATATTTAAAATAGGGTCTATTTAAAAATAGGAGGGGATATGACGTCATACAAAGATCTAGGTTTGGTTAATACTAAAGAAATGTTTGCCAAAGCCATGGCTGGTAAATATGCCGTACCGGCATATAACTTTAACAATATGGAGCAGATCCAGGCTATAATTACCGCCTGTCTTGAGACTCAGTCGCCGGTTATACTACAGGTTTCAAGCGGCGCGAGAAAATATGCTAATCAGACTTTATTACAGTTCATGGGCCAGGGCGCGGTTGAAATGATGAAAGTAATGGCGGTAGAAAAGGGACTTAAGCCGATACCGGTATGTCTTCATCTTGATCACGGCGATACTTTTGAATTATGCAAATCTTGTATTGATTCCGGGTTCTCTTCAGTGATGATTGATGGGTCACACCATTCTTTTGAGAAGAACATCGAGTTGACAAAACAAGTTGTAGATTATGCTCACAAATTTGATGTTACGGTAGAAGGCGAACTAGGTGTTTTGGCAGGGATAGAAGATGATGTTGTTGCTGAGAAATCTACCTATACTCAGCCTGAAGAGGTTATCGAATTTGTTCAAAAAACCGGTGTTGATTCTTTAGCTATATCTATCGGTACTTCGCATGGGGCTAATAAGTTTAAACCGGAACAATGTACAAAAAATACCGACGGTGTGTTTATCCCGCCGGAACTACGGTTTGACATCCTCGAGGAAATTGAACGTAAAATTCCTGGATTTTCAATCGTTCTTCATGGCTCGTCTTCGGTTCCGGCAGAAGCGGTTAAGATTATTAACGCTAATGGAGGCGCTCTTAAGGATTCGGTGGGTATTCCTGAAGAACAGATTCGAAAAGCGACAAAATCGGCTGTTTGTAAGGTTAATATTGATTCTGACGGCCGGCTTTGGATGACCGCGGCGATAAGGAAACATTTTAATGATAAGCCTCAGGATTTTGATCCGCGCCAGTATCTGGGCCCGGCGCGCTTAGCGTTGATTGCGATGTACAAACATAAAAATGAAAATGTCTTAGGTTCAGCCGGTAAAGTTTAATTGCTGCAATCTGAATTGTCGGGGGCTTTTTAAGCGGAGAAAGAATCTCCTTAAAAAGCCCCTTTTTTAATGAATCGGGAAATGATCTCAGATTTAGACTGGTTTTAATTTCGTTTTTTTGTTTCGATTGAGTTAGCTGATTTAAGAATAAAACATAGGAGTAATAATGGCAAAAAAAAATAAGAATCTGCCTGAGAATCTGTATTGCCGGCGTTGTCCGGCTATTTGCTGCCGGAATTTAGCTATGCTTATTGGCCGACCGCAAACAAAGAAGGAAATAGAGGATTTAAAGTGGCAGCTTCATTTTGATACAGTAAAAGTTTATGTCCATAAGCACCGCTGGTATCAGCTGGTTGAAGGAAAATGCATGTACTTATCGCCTGAGAATCGATGTACTATTTATGATAATCGGCCTCAAATGTGCCGTAAACACAACCCCCCGAATTGTGAGATTTTTGGTAATTACTATGATGTAATAATGTCTAATCCTGATGATTTAGAACAATATCTAAATCGGAAAAAGAGAAAATCCCAAAAGGTCTTAGGTTCTAAAAAATAGTTAATTTGAATTATGCCAATAATTTATCCCGTGATACGGCCGCCTTCGGAAGCTGGAAATTTTCTTCTACAGGTTACATCGGGTTGTTCTGATAATAACTGTAAATTTTGTGCCGCCTACAAGAATAAAAGATTTTTCATTAAAACAGAGAAAGAGATTTCCGAGGATATTTGTTTTTACTCACAACAATATCCTGATACCCGCAGGGTCTTTTTGCTTGATGGCGATGCTCTTGTTCTGCCCTATTCGAGAATGATATCAGTGTTAGATGAGTTAAGTTCAGCTTTTAGTCTCCTCAGCCGAGTATCCTCATACGCTAATGGTTATAACCTTTTAAAGTTAAGTCTCAATCAGTTAATAACCTTGAGGAAACGTAAGCTTTCGCTGGTTTATATCGGTCTTGAAAGCGGAAGTGAAAATGTTTTAAAGTATTGCGGTAAAAAGACCAGTGCTGCCCAGATTTCTCAAGCGGTGTTAAAGGCTAAAAAAGCCGGTATTAAGTCTTCGGTTATGGTTATCCTCGGGCTTGGCGGAAAGGCTTTTTACCGGGAACATGTTTTTGCGACTCAAAAAATATTAAATCAAATTCAGCCTCGTTACTTATCGTTGCTTACACTTATGGTGGTTAAAGGTACACCTTTGGCCGATGAGGCAATTTCTGGTAAGTTTATTCCGTTAAGTAATCAGGAAATTTTACAGCAGGCCTATAATATTATTTTAGGGTTAGAACTTGAAAAAACGATTTTTCGTTGTAATCATGCTTCAAATTTTATTGCCCTTGAAGGGCGCCTTCCTCACGATAAGAACAAGATACTATCTATTCTTAAATCTGCTTTGGAGGGTAAAGTAGAGCTAATCGATGAGCGTTTGAGATGTCTATAATTGTGATTTAAATATAGTCTTTGTAGTCTTGTTTGTTTAGGGTAAAATGAAACGTATGTTCAAAATAATACGAACTACTGGTTTTTTTGTCACTAAGCTGATACTTTTCATTTTTTGCCTTAGTTTGTTTTCTTGTGCTACTGTGATTCCTATTTCGCTAGATGAGTTATATGGAAAATCAGAGAATTTTCATGTCGAAGATCAAATTCTGTATCCGGACTCGCCTTTCAATAGTCTTGTAAAAGATGTTTTTAGTCAAACCAATACCAATCGTCATTATTTAAAAATACTTGAAATTGGCGAAGACGCTTTATTGTCGCGAATACATCTTATTCGTTCGGCAAAAAAGTCGATTTTAATTCAGACCTTTATCTGGTCCAATGACCAGTCGGGCCGCTTTGTCGCGCGAGAGTTGATTCGAGCGGCTCAAAGAGGGGTAAAAGTGAAGATCATTGTTGACCAATGGAGGTTAAAGGATGCCGAAAAATTAGCGGCTTACTTTGCTTTGGCTCATCCTAATTTAGAGATTAAAACCTATAATCCCGGAGCCAATCAGATCAAAAAATCAGCTCTGTTTTTTTTGCCGGAACTTGCTTTTAAATTCAAAAAAATTAATCAACGGATGCATAATAAGGTTTTTATCGTTGATGATCGGATAGCTATTCTCGGAGGGAGAAACTATGAAAACGACTATTTTGACCGAGGCAAAACCCGTAACTTCAAGGACCGGGACGTTTTAGTCGTTGGCCCGGTAGTAAGAGCGATGACTGATTCTTTTTCTAAATATTGGGCTTTTAAACTTTCGATATTTAATCAAGACCTTTTAGATGTGGCAAGGATTATCGAGAAAAATGATTTAGAAGAATTTAATGACCCCAAATATCTTTACGATCAGGAAATGTTTTTTGAGTCTAGCCGTTTATCGGACGATTACCATTTCATAAAATCACAATTTGTTGAAACGGCGTTGAAAGTGGAAAAAGTAAAATTCGTTGCCGATATTCCTGGTAAGAATAAAAGTCTTGGCCTTTCCGGAGGCGGTGTCGCGGCAACCGAGTTAGCACGGATGCTGATGAAAGCAAAAAAGAGAATTGTCGCCCAGACGCCATACCTTGTTTTGGATAAGCGGGCTTTAAGAGTCGCTCGAACGTTGCGAAAAAACAATCCTGACTTAGATATAATAATTTCCACCAATAGTTTAGCGGCCGCTGACCATGTTTACGCTTACGCTTTTTCCTATAAACAAAAGAAACTTTTTACTAAACAGCTCCGGTTTCGGATTTTCGAGTTTAAGCCTGTTCCTAAGGACATTTCGCTTATGATGCCTAGTTATAAGCCTGAGCAATCATTAAAAACGGATAAAGATAATAATTACAGTTTGACACCGCTTGAAAGTCAGAATAAACATCTTTGTATTCATGGTAAGTCTTTTGTTATCGATGATTCAATAGTTTGGATCGGTTCTTTCAATGTTGACCCGCGATCAATTAATCTCAATACCGAGGTTGGTTTAATCGTTTTTGATGAAACCGCCGCTGGTTTAGTCAAAGATAATATAGTTCGCGATATATCACCTGATAACAGCTGGACTATCGGGAATATAAAACGATTCGCGATTATTTCGTTTTTTAATGGGGTTTTAGCAAAAATAAGCGCGACAGTCCCTTTCGTTGATGTTTGGCCGTTTCGTGATACGGCAAGTTTTACCCTTAAGCCGGGAAAAGAAGTAGTTCCTTTCTACGATAAACTATTTTATCAGAATTATATTTCGGTCGGTTCTTTCCCTCAGGTCGGGTTGTCATCGAAGGAAGTCCAGACCCGACTCTATAAGATATTCGCCGGTGTCGCTACGCCGATTATCTAAATTCGCAGCCTTATCGGCTAAATTGCCCTTTTTTAAATAACTAATCCTTGACAGGGATTGAGAACAACTGTAAATTAAATAACTATGGAAATCAATGCTCAATACAATTCAAAAGATACTGAAGGTAAAATCTCGAAACTTTGGCAGGATAATGGTGTTTTTAATGCCGAAGTTTCCGATAAAATTCCTTACACGATAATGATCCCGCCGCCGAATATAACCGGGATATTACATATGGGCCATGCTTTAAACAATACTATTCAGGATGTTCTTATTCGTTATAAGCGGATGAAGGGGTTTGAAGTTTTATGGATGCCTGGTACTGATCACGCCGGGATAGCTACCCAAAATGTAGTTGAGAAGCAATTGGCTAAAGAAGGCCTTGGTAAAGAAGACCTTGGACGAGAAGCATTCGTGAAACGGTTATGGGATTGGCGTCGTGATTATGGCTCAACGATTCTTAACCAATTAGAAAAGTTGGGTGCCAGCTGTGATTGGCGAAGAACAAGGTTTACTATGGATGAGGCTTATAGTGACGCTGTCAAAGAAGTTTTTGTCCATCTTTACGATAAAGGGCTTATTTATAGGGGCAATTATATAATTAACTGGTGTCCGCGATGTAAAACTGCCCTTAGCGATGAAGAAGCCGCTCATCGGGAAATTGACGGATTTCTCTATTACATAAAGTATCCTGTACAGAAAAACAAATCTTCGGATAAAGATTTCGTGGTTGTGGCAACTACTCGGCCGGAGACGATGCTTGGTGATACGGGACTAGCGATTAATCCCAATGATCAGAAGAATTCCTGGCTGAAAGATGCTACTGTTGTTCTGCCAATAATGAATCGGACTTTAAAAGTCGTTGTTGATGAGGCGATTGACCCTGAATTTGGTACTGGCATTGTCAAAGTTACTCCGGCTCACGATCCGGTAGATTTTATTTTAGGCAAAAAGCATCGACTTGATTTTATAAATATAATGGGGCCCGACGCGGTGTTAAATGACGCGGCCGGTGAGTTCTCGGGAATGGACCGCTTCAAAGCCCGTAAACTTCTTTTGGAAAGGCTGGATCGAGAAGGATTGCTGTTGAAAAAAGAACCTTACTTAATAAGTGCCGGTCATTGTTATCGTTGCGATACAATTGTAGAACCGCGGCTTTCTTTGCAGTGGTTCGTAAAAATGAAACCCTTGGCCAAAGAGGCTTGCCGGGTTGTAGAAGAAGATAAAGTAACTTTTTCGCCGCAGCGCTGGAAAAAGGTTTATCTTAACTGGATGTACAATATTCAGGATTGGTGCATTTCTCGTCAGATCTGGTGGGGGCATCGGTTGCCGGTCTATTATTGTCCTGATTGTCAGGCTAAGGCTGATGATGATCACCGGGGAATAATTGTTTCTAAAACTCAACCGGAAGTTTGTCCTGAGTGTCAGAGCAATCGGGTTTATCAGGATCCTGACGTTTTAGACACATGGTTTTCTTCC
>JAQTSA010000060.1 GCA_028711575.1 Candidatus Omnitrophota bacterium
TCCCTTCTGAGAAGAGAGATGACGCGGTGGGAAATTCTTTCCCCCCACACCCCCATTTTGGCCGGAGGTTCTTAGCATTATTTCTGATCAAAAACTATACTCAAATAACAGCTCTCTTTTACGATTATGGGCCCGGGAGGACTTGAACCTCCGACCAATTGATTATGAGTCAACTGCTCTAACCAACTGAGCTACGGGCCCAGGAAAACCGATAAAAATTATAACAAGATAAGCCTTTAATGGCAAGCTTTTTTTAGGTAGGCTTAAGGTTGTAAGCTCAACTATTCATCAATTATTTTTCTAAATTCCGACTCATTAACAATTCTCAAACCCAGGTCAATAGCTTTCTTATATTTTGAGCCGGGATCGCGGCCAACAACAACAAAATCGACGTTTTTACTGAGCGCGTTGACCCATTGGCCGCCCTTATTTAACACCGCGTTCCGGGCCTGGTCACGGGAAAATTCATCTAATTTACCGGTAAATATGAAAATCTTACCGGACAAAGAACTATCCTTTAGATTCGGATTAGAATAGGACAAAACAAGGCCGGCCCCTTTAAACCCCTCGATCATTTCTTGAGTTTTAGGCGATGAAAAAAATTTAACTATTGACTGAGCTATCACGCCTCCAATATCGTCTACCTGTTTTAGCCGCTCAACATCTAAATCAAAAAACTGCCAAATATCCTGATAGCTAGCCGCTAAAGTTCGAGCCGCTTTTTCGCCAACATGACGAATCCCTAACCCATAAATAAATCGGGCTAACCCTTGAGTTTTACTTTTCTTTATTGCCAGCATCAAATTGTCGGCCTTCTTGTCCTTAACTAAAGGAAGGTTTAAAAGGTCTCGACGGCTTAGCCGATAGATATCGACTAAACTTTTTAGGCTTTTTCGGTTGACTAATTCATCAACCAACACCGTACCTAACCCCTCAATGTCCATCGCCGCCCGCGAAGCAAAATGCAATAATGACCGTTTAAGCTGAGCCGGACAATTAGGGTTAATACAATAATAATAGACCTCAGCTTCCTTTTCTTTTGCAACAACACCTTGACACACCGGACAAACCTCAGGAATGAGCGCCGGGTTAGGATTGCCTTTACGTTTTGTCAAAATAACTTTCACTATTTTCGGAATAACTTCGCCGGCGCGTTCAATCAAGACTGTATCGTCAACCCGGACGTCTAACCGTTTAATTTCTTCAAAATTATGTAAAGTTGCCTTCGAGATGACAACTCCGCCGCATTCGACCGGAACCAGGTCAGCCACCGGAGTAATAATACCGGTACGGCCAACACTTGACCTAATCGCTGATATTCTTGTAGTTGCCTGCTGAGCCGGAAACTTATAAGCTATCGCCCAACGCGGACTTTTTGCCGTTAGACCAAGCCTATGCTGATAAGAAAATGAGTTGACCTTGACAACAACGCCGTCAACATCATACTCTAGCAAATCGCGGCCGCTCTGCCAATACTGACAAAAAGCGATGACTTCCTCAATATCAGAACAATATTTGCTGTGCGGATTCAAACTGAACCCCATCTTTTTAGCCTTTTCTAAAAACTCTTTTTGAGAAGAAAAAGTTGTATCTTCAATAAAGCCGAAAGAATGGATAAAACATTTTAGTTTTCGTTTTCTGACTTCTTCAATATCTAAAAGTTTTAGCGATCCGCTGGCAGCGTTACGGGGATTAGCAAAAATAGACTGGCCGCGTTGAAGCCGTTCCTTATTCATTTTTTCAAAATCCGCTTTATCAATATAAACCTCACCGCGAAACTCTATTTTTCTAGAGACCGTCCCGGTTAAAATTTTCGGTACAGTTTTTATGGTCAAAACATTCGCCGTCACATTTTCGCCGATTGTTCCATCGCCTCTGGTCGCGCCAACAGTAAGTTTTCCCTTTTCATAACTTAAAACGACACTAACGCCGTCAATCTTCAGCTCAACAAAATATTCTATCATTTGGTCACTTTTTAATTTTAATAGCCGTTGAGTTTTAGACTGCCAGCGGCGAAGGTCATCGATCGAATAAGAGTTATCCAACGACAAAACCGGCTGTTTATGTTTGACGCTAAGATTAGCAGAATCCCGGCCGATGAGATTAGTCGGCGAAGTAGGTGCAAAAAATTCGGGATATTTCGTTTCCAGTTCTTTCAACCGTATCAGTAAAGAATCATACTCCTTATCCGATATTTCCGGGTCATTTAGTTCATAATAACAACGGTTATGATGGATTATCTGCTCACGAAGCGATATGATTTCTTTTTTTATTGAAGATGATGCCATTTTAAACTATTTAAATTTTTATACAAAATCCTTCAAGAGACGAATCGATTCCAGTATTTTTCTTTTTTATACCGGTAATGTTCCCACGAAAAGTTTCTTTCAGATCAGAAAAAAAAGCGGAAAAACTTTCCTGATCACCAACGAGTAAAGCTTCTACTTGCCCGTCAGACAAATTCCTTACCCAACCTTTAATCCGGTAACGCTGAGCCAATGCCCTGACCGTAAAACGAAACCCGACACCTTGAACCAAACCCTGAAAAAGAACGTTTAATCCTTGTTCGCTCATCGAAAACACTTCCCTGGTTTGAGAGAATGCCCTAAAGAAAAAGAATAGGCCGCCATTACATTCTTTCCCGGAGGCTGTATTTTCTTTATCCTTAAAATACCTTTAGCGGTTGCGACTTCTATCCCCCTTCTGTCAACGTTTAGAATTGTTCCCGAAACAAAGTCTCCTTCCGAAGAAGCGATTTCAGTTGAAATAACTTTTATCGGTTTATCTTCATAATACAAGAAAGATGACGGCCAACCCAACAAAGCCCGGACTTTATTATGAATCTTTAAGGCTGAATCAGACCATAATATCCGGCCGTCATTTTTGGTCAATTTTCTGGCATAGCTCATCGCTTGAGAATCCTGTCTCTCTAACCTAAAAGTTGCCTGTTCAATGGCATCAGCATTCTCAATTAGGAGATTAGCCCCTTTAACTGCTAAACGACGGCTAAGGCTCATTATAT
Organism: Candidatus Omnitrophota bacterium; assembly: GCA_028711575.1. GTDB lineage: Bacteria > Omnitrophota > Gorgyraeia > Duberdicusellales > 4484-171 > JAQTSA01. The sequence continues at coordinate 3,023 of JAQTSA010000060.1, forward strand.
CATCACTTTCCTTGATCAGCTCAGTAGCTGAAGCTAGAATTTCTCCTGAATCAACTACATCATTTATCTTAAAAAGAGTCACCCCAGTTTCTTTGGCTCCTTCGATTAAAGCCCAATTTACCGGAGCAGCACCCCGATATTTAGGAAGAAGCGAAGGATGGATACCTAAAGGTATCTCCGATAAATTAAGCAGCCAAGGCGGAAGGATTTTACCATAATCGGCAAGAACCAGGCATTTAGGAGGATTAGTTTGTAATAATCGGCATAGATCCGCGTCGTTTAGGCTTATCGGTTTTATCAGATCTATTTTATTTTCTCTGGCAAAAACACTTACTGAGGTTGGAGTAGAAATTAGTTTACGTCCTTTAGGCTTATCGGGCCCCGATATAATCAAACGCGGAACAAAACCCTGTTCACACAAAGTCTCTAAAGTTATCCTTGAAAACTCCGCGCTACCCAAATAAATGAAATCTAACTTTTTCTTAAACATTTTTAACGAATAAGAGCAGCTACTTTTAAATGTTTTGAGCGTAAAGCCGCGGACTCAGCCTTAATCAGACGCCTTAAAAGATCAGCTTGCCTTGACTTAATTATAACACTATAACGATAATTACTCCTTAATTTATAGGGCTGAGCCTGAAACGGGCCAAAGACTTCAACTTCAGTTTTTTCCAGTTTCTGATAAAGAGCTTGAGCTTTACTCAATACATCTTTTTCTTTTAACCCTCTCAAAGTGATAACCGCCAACGCCCCATAAGGCGGAAGCCCCAGCTCCCGGCGGGTTTTAAGCTCATAGTCATAAAACTGGCGCCAATTTTTAGTAAGATAACCAAAAAGATAATGCTGGCTGTTGGCCGTAAAAACATAGAGCGATTCTTTCATAAGAAACGACAGATTATTTAGAAAAATGAAACTTTTATATGTTGACTCATAATCCAGAGAACTGAGCATTGTATCAATATCTAAGACAAAGCCGACATCAAAAGTCCTACCCTCGTATAATGACGACAAAACTTGACTCGTAGCAAGAACAAACCGTGAAGATTGAGTCCTATTTTCCCAGCTGTCTATTTTTGTTTCAGGAAATAACGTTTTGAGAATTGTTTCAACTCTCTTTATCCCGGTACCATAGCTCTTTAAATAGCCCTGGTTACATTTCGGACAGATCTCAGGAATTCCATATTTCGCTGAACAATAAGGACAAACACCCTTATTCTCTGACAGAGAAAAGGCCAAATTAGCCGAACAGCGCTGGCAGCGGTAAATATACCGGCACGACAAACACATTATAATTTTGGAATATTCTTTCCTGTTCCAAATAACTAAAATCCTTTTTTTGTCTTCAATATTTTTTCTAATCAGCTCTTTGAAAACCTGATTGTAAACCTGTTTATATTTATGACTTGAAGTATCAACAACTTTAATTAAGCTCGATAAGTCCTTCAACGACAAATGGTCAGTGTTAGCATTTTTTTGTTCTTTATATATTTTAAGAGAAGGGTATGACCCGGAAAAAATAATAGTTATATTTTTAAACTTTGCCAGAGAATCGGCGATATCCGGCAGCCAATAATAAGGTTTCTCTTCCTGAAAATAATGCGGACTGTTTTCTTCTTCAACGACAATAAGTTCTAAGTCGCCAGGATAATAAAACATCGACATTCGTGTCCCAAGAATCAGGGTTTTCGCTCTTGAGTTTCGCCAATTTTCATAAAGTTCTTTCTGGGTCTGCTTACTGTTGATAACGACACAATTCTTAAAGTCCCGCTTAATTATATTATAAACAAAATCTAAATAGGTCAACTGAGGCAAACAGACTATCACACTGCCTTTATTTAAAGCCTTGGATATCATATCTTTATACTGGCAGTAACGCGCAAAAAAAGTATCAGCCCCAAAGAAATAACTGCTGTATCGCGCCGGCTTCTCCTCTAATTTCAAAGGATAATCGGCCGAAACAACTTGCCGGGCATTCTTAAGATAAGCCGGTATCATCATAAACAAAAACTCACCTAACGAATAAGGATAAACGCTGGCTAATTGCCGAGCGAATTTAACCTGTTCAGCCGACAATAACGGTTTATCTTCTAAAACAGTTATTATCGGTTTTAATTTTTTTATTTCCGAGCCTAAAGAAAGTTCCGTTACCAGGCCAACTCGCTGACGTCGGTTAAAATCTACAAGGACACGCATACCTTCAGTGACATTAGGATGGTTATCGATCAAGTAATCAAATTCCTTTTCCAAAGATATCGGCAACAAGACTTTCGCGATTTTAAATCCACTCATTAAATTTATTGTTTTCGAGAAAAAGAGAGGTAACAGTAATTTTTTAGTTTATATATTCTGTTAAAACCTTTCGAATATCCTGTATTTCTAAAGGATAATTATTCGATATTTGATCAGCCTGTTTGCTGAAGCCATTTACTGCCTCGATAAACTCCTCGCCGTCACGGACATACTTGCCTACTCCGTATTTAATAAGCAGCTTCATATTCTCTTCTTCCTGGGGCGGGATATAATGGGTAAAAATAAAAGGTTTTTTCAGATACAAGCCTTCAAATACCGTCAGTCCTCCCGGCTTAGTTACAATAATCGAACTAATAGACATTAATTCCCAGATATCCTGATAAAAAGGAAAATAGCGGACATAAGAAAAATTTTTCTCATCGAGATAAGATTTAAGCCTTTTATTTTTCCCATAAATAATCAGGATAGTGTATTCATTTCCAAAAGAAGAAATCATATCTTTTACGTAAGGAAATTTACCGCGCAATGAAGACATAAAAAGAAGACAAGGCTTTGACCCGACTTTAAGTTTTTTCCGTATATCCTGATCAGAAGGCCTGGTTAAAAACCCTTCTCTTAACGAGACATAACCGGAAAGTATTTTATCCTGGTCGACACCCAGTTCAATCAGGTCTCTCTTTGTCAGATCATGAGCAACGACATAAGTATCAACATATTTATTCACCCATAAAGGATAAGCCCGTAAATCGGTAACAACCGAAATAACTTTTACCCCTAATTTTTTTTTAACTAAAGAAACCATAAACGAAGGGAAAAAATGGGTAGTTATAATTGTCTCCGGTTTGTATATCTCCAAATAAATAAAAAAAGTCCAAAAAACAATTTGATGGATCCGTTCAATAAAAAGCGCGAAAACAGAACGTTGAGCTTTTGAATAAAAATATTCCCAGATAAAAGGAAAATAATTAGTTATGAATAAGTAACTATAGGAATATATTCGTTTAAAAAATGGCGGCGAAAAGTTCAATAGATCCTTACACGGTGCGTTACAGTACTTACGGAGCGCAAGTGCGGCCTGTTTATGGCCCTCACCAAAACTAGCGTAAATTATTAAAGTTTTAGCCATAATGTTCGCAGATATAATGTGCCGCCAAAAGAAGGTTATCAAAGATATAATCCGGCTCAAACTCCCAGTCTTTTCTATTGGCTATTTTTTCCTTACCGGAAAGAAGCAGCACTGATTTCGCGCCAAAAGCTTTAGCGGTTTTCATATCGACAAAAGAATCTCCAAAAAAGATCATAACTTCAGCGGCTTGGCAATCAATTGAGGATAAGGCTTCAGCAAGAAGCCCTGGTTTTGGCTTTCGACAGCCGCAGTTGTCTTGATCAAGATGAGTACAATAAAATATACCGTCAACAGTGGCGTTATTCTTTTTTAAATATTTGTTCATCCGCTTAGTAATAGAATCCAGAGTCTCTTGGCTATAGAGCTTGCGCGATACGCCGGACTGATTGGAAACGACAAAAAGTTTAAACCCTTTTTCTTTAAGTTTTTTAATACCTTCAACACTTCCCGGGATAAACTTAAACTCGCTCCAGCTTTTGACATAATCACCTTCTCCGGGATAATGATTAATTACCCCGTCCCGGTCAAGAAAAGCTATTTTCACTTTAGGTTTCATAAAAAACTCCCTTGGTAATAACGATAAATCCTGACATATTATATAGTCTGTTAGATTGAGTGTCAAATTGAAGGTAAGCTAAAATTATAAAAAAATTTTGGGAAAAAAGACATAAATTAAAACTTACCGATTAAAATCAAAACTAAATTCTGCTTACAAGATATTTCTTCAATCGACATTTTCCTGGAATAGACAGCGATAGATCTTAGATTTAGGTAAGACCAAAAACTCTGACTCCTTTAATCGGCCCAGAGTTAGATCGGCAATTCTAACCCGTTTTAAAGAAAGGACTTTAAACCCCAACCCGGCAAATAATCGGCGAATATGGCGGTTTTTCCCTTCAGAAACAATAACCGAAAGCCTTGTCAGTTTTGGCTTATGGGATTCAACAACCACCGCTTTGGCTTTAAGGAAATCGCCTTGATCTTCTATACCCAATATAGCGCCGCGGCAGTCACGTCGGGAAAATTTACCTTCAACAACCAGATTATACTCTTTTTCAATCTCATATTTGGGATGAGTTATTTTATGGCATAGAGAGCCGTCATTGGTCATTATAATCAATCCGGTACTATCCTTATCAAGCCGGCCGACAGGAAATAAAGAACGTAACTTTTCCGGTAAAAGGTCAGTTATCTTGCGTTCAGCGTGTTTATCAGCACGGGTAGTTACCACCCCATAAGGTTTGTTTATGATAAGATATTTTAACCGTTTCAAAAAGACTTCTTTACCGCAAACAGTAACTTTATCGGACTTAAGTACCCGAAAAGAAAGATCAGTTATGATCTGACCATTTACCTGGACCAGCCCATCTTTTATAAAAGTATCGGCCCGGCGGCGGGAACAAAACCCGGTTTTAGCGATAAATTGATTTATTCGGTAATCGTTTTCTTCACTCATCTTTTACTCTTAGCAATCGATAAATACCCCCACCGTCAGCAAAAAAGTTCATCGCGTCATATCCGGCTCAACCATCAATCCCAGGTTGTAAGCTTAAACGAAAAAGAATGTCTTTTTAGACTTCATCTGTTTAGTTCCGATTCAAGCGGGACAGACTAAATAACCCGGCAGCAAAAACTACTGCCGTCTCAGTTCGTAGTGTCGCCTCCGAAAGTTTAATCGGCTTAAAGCCTTGCCGGTTAAGATCGCGATACTCATCGCTGTCAAAATCACCTTCCGGGCCAATAACAACGATTGTATCTTTATCAAAACAAGTTTCACTATCCTTAAAGTAACTCCCCTTAAAATCTGATACAACTTTATTCTCATATTTTGTATTTATCAGATCCTCAAATCTCATCGGAAAAACTAAACCAGGAAACCAACGCCGGTTAGACTGACGTACCGCTTCAGCGATGATCTTCTTCCAGCGGATTACTTTTTTTTCCCCTATACTCTGATTACGGCTTCGCCGGCAAATAAACGGGAAAAAGCAATCAACACCAAGCTCAGTACACTTCTGAAGAATAAAATCGACCTTATCCTCAACCATAAGGGGAAAACCAATCGCCAACTTTAAAGCCGGCTGTTCTTGGCAAATCACTGACCCTACTTTCTTTAAAATACATTGCTTTTTATCCAAAAAATCCAGATCGTATGAACATTCTTTACCCCGGCCGTCAAAGATATACAGCTGTTTTCCTTTGCTCAGCCGAAGGACCTCTTTTAATTTATGTAGAATATCCCGGTCATTGATCTCAATTGCCTCGCCAAAATAAGCATTTTCGATATAAACTCTAACTCTTGACATTTTTTACCTTCGATAAAGATGTTACTTCCTTAGCTCTTCTTCATTAAAAACTATCGCTGAAAAACGGTAAATTTTTGTTGATTTATCCTTATAATCCTGCTGGTTAAGGCCAGCCTTAAGGCAGGTTTGTTCCAAAAAAGTCTCTCGGTCCCAGCCGTATTCACTGGCAACCTGGGGAAGAAGCAGTCCGGAATCAAACCCTTTTTTTATTATCAACCCGTGCTCACCAACAACAATTTCATTAAGGTCTCTGACTTGGACAAACGGTGTTAACACCGAAATTTCAATCTCAATTTCATTCAATTCATCCTTCTCAACCGGGCTGAACCGGGGGTCATTGACTGCCGAATCGATTGTAACATCTGACACCAGCTGATACAGCGGTTTATCGGCGACAATTCGGCCGATACAACCGCGTAATCGGCGATTCTTTTTTAAAGTCACAAAAACCCCTCTTTTTTCGTTCAAGTTAGAAAAAGAATTAGATTTTTTTTCAACTGGGCCTTCAGCAAAATACTGGGTTAAAGTATCCCGGGCTATTTTTAACAATTGAGTTTTTTCCTCAATCTTTAAACTATACTCTTCCATTTTCGCCTCCTTTTTATCGTCTTTATTTTTATATCCGATTAAGCTGGCATAACCGACAACTTTTGATTCATCCAAAGTTCTCGCTGCCGAAGTCAAATAGCTTAAAGCCGACAACTTCAAATCGTAATGGCTCAAATACTCTAAAAAAGCGACTATCGCCGAAACTCCGCAAGCCCGGCCCTTGCCAAACCCGCGGGTTTTCCACAAATCCTCTGATTTATTAGAAATGATTAAATTTATCGTACTTAAATCAATTTTTTTGGCCTCGTCTAATGAATGATAATGAGATAAATCGCTTGAGACAATAATTAAAATTTTTTTCTCTTTTGAAATATCATACAACTTCTCAGCAAACTGCTGTAACTGGCTGTAATTGGTATCAGAAAAAAGAACGGCGACAATTTTGCTTTCCGGGAAAAGTTTTTTCACAAACGGCAGTTGAACTTCAATCGAATGCTCATTATCAAAATATTTAGACTCAAAATTCACAAAAGGAAGCCTGAGTTTATCGAGACTGTCTTTATCGGTAATTATCGTTCCTAAAGGATTTATGAACCCTTCGCCGGAAAAAACCGCGATACCTTTAAATAAATAACGATGGCTGGGACCCAGCAAAATTATCGTATCCGGATTGACATTGCCAACGGCTTTAAACCCTTCAGCAGCAACTGAAGCTGAGTAGATATATCCGGCATGAGGAACAATAATGCCCAGCGGTTCGGCCGGGACAATTTTTGGCCGGGAATTATCAAGCAAATTCTGAATCAAATCATTAAGAAGATTGGTATCTTCCGGATACCAAGAACCGGAGAATTCACTCTCTTTATAATCAGCAGAATACACCGCGCCCGAAAATAAGATCACGGTAAAAAGACACAACAGTTTCTTTAACAACATAATTGAAATATATATATATATATTTGAGAAATGGACCGGAGCGGACTTGAACCGCCGACCTCCTCGTTGCGAACGAGGCGTTCTCCCAACTGAACTACCGGCCCAAATTGGTATTACAATTTTGCCAGTAAAAAGATAAACTGTCAAGCAAGACTCAGGAGATTAATATATATAATATTAAGATTATCAGTAGGTTATAATTCAGAAAGGGTAATTACCTCAGCTGGGCGAAGTGCTGGCCGTTTTCGGAGTCAACTAATACATGGCCTTCTCGGGCAAGCCAACCCAAACTCATCATCAGCAAGTCCCTTGAAACTTGGGTATGTTCCAAAAGCTCCTCTAAAGACACCCGACCTTTGTGGTCGAGATAATTCCAGATATCACCCGCGGTTATGCCTATTTTGGTAATCATCTTCTTTATTAATCGTTCCGCATAAAGGACATTGCCAATACTTTATCAATTCCGGCGTAAAATACTGTGATATACAAGTTATACATTGCCGCCTTTTTAAATGAATATTTTTTTTAGCGTTTAGTGTTCGCCGATCAGAAGTAAAATTGACTACAAACAAAATTAAAAGAGCAACCGCTGACAAAATACCTATAAAAGCTGCCAAATCAACTCTCATTTTTATTCTACTACCCCCTTAAGTTTTGTCCAGTAAAATTTGTCATGAAAAAATATCAGCGATTCCCGTAAATACTCCTGAACGATTATACCTTCACTGCTTTTATCCGGCAACTTTTCAGGGAAAGAAAAGATAACTTTGCCATAAGGTGATACAAAAAGATTATAGGGTATCTGCTCTTTATTCTGACGAGAGAGAACAGCATGTTTATCCCACAAATAAACATGCTCGGTCGAAACTTTTGTATCGGTGATTATTTTTTGCCTGGGATAGATTACCTTTGAATCTGAAAGCAGATTCTGTTCATTGTTGGCATCGCCGGGAAAAAAATAATTACGGCCGACTTTATCTAAAGAAAGGATGTCTTGGGGCTTCAATCCCTCACCGGAAGTTTTAGTTGAAAGTTCTTTTTGGGAAATGATATCAAGCCAGGAAGACAAAACAGGCATGTTATTCTGCCTTACCGTAAAATAAAGAGAAAAAACAAAAAAATGAAGTAACAAAGAACCAAGAAGACCTAACCCGAGATTTCGCTTTTTTTCCATCAATCATCCAAAAAA
>JAQTSA010000190.1 GCA_028711575.1 Candidatus Omnitrophota bacterium
CGCGACGGGCAAGCGAATCAAGGTCGAACCGGCGGTTTTCGCCATCTAAGGACAAAAGGTTCCTTAAGCCTATTTTGGGGTCTTTAATTAGAATCGGATGGGAGTGAAGAGCTATTGTGTTTTCGTCAAAGAGAGTGGTTGAAAAACCGAATTTTTCAAGTTCTTCCTTTTGGTTTTCCCAAACGATAAGTTCTTGGGCGGAAGCGTTAAGTAGTATCGGGGTCAGTAACCTTTGAATTTGAGGGGTTGATATCTCGATTTGGGTAATCAGCGTTTCATAGGTAATCCTTTCTTGGGCGGCATGCTGGTCGATTACCAGCAGGGATTCAGACGATTCAAAGAAAAGATATTTTCGGTTGAACTGGCCGATGTATTTAGCCTCTTTAAGCTGCTGTTTTAATGACTTATCGGAAACAGTTTTATAGTTTTGAAAAACCGTTGATTGAGAATTGAAGTCAAATGAGGCAAAAAGTTTATTTGTGTCTTGGCTGATTTTTTGGCTGGTATTGTCGCGCTCAAGGCCCTGGGTTTCTCCCACTGAGTCTAAAAGCGGCGGGTTTTCATTTGTAAAATTTCCGCCTGGCGTAAATATCTGTTTAGGTTTACTGAACCGGATCAAATTTTCTTCGCTGATTGAACGTAGACTGTTGATGATTTGAAAGTCATTCTTTATTTTTACTTCACGCTTGGTAGGGTGAATGTTTACGTCGATGTTATCGAAAGCGATATCAATGAATATTGCGAAAAAAGGAAAAATTTCCGGCGGTAAAATAGCGCGGTAGGCCTGATTTATATGGTAGGATATGAGATGATTTTGTACCGGGCGGTTATTAACGAAGATAAATTGCATGTCTTTTCTGGCGCGTTGGATGTTAATGTCGGAAAGGTATAGCTTGAGGCGTGTGTTATCGTCGAGAGTAATTGTTTCGGTTTCCAAAATATGATTGGGATCTAAGTTGAGAACTTTTGCTATCCGTTTTAGACGTGATGAAGCTGTCGGCAGGTCGATAATCATTTTTTTGTAATGGGTAAGGAAAAACTTTATTTGGGGAAATAGAATCGTGTAGGGGGTTATAGTATTGACTATCTGGTGAAGTTCGGTTGTATCGCTTTTTAAAAATTTTCGCCGGGCCGGAGTATTAAAGAAGAGTTCTTTTATTTCTATTTTAGTGCCTTGGCTCATGTTTACTGGATGAATAGATTTTTTGTTGCCGCCGCGTAAATGTATCTGCCAGGCGTCTTGTGAATCTCTGTGCCGAGAGGTAAGTGTTAAATCTGATATGGCGGCAATGCTGTATAGCGCTTCACCGCGGAAGCCTAACGATTTGATAGAGAAAAGGTCATTGTAATCTTTTATTTTGCTGGTTGCGTGACGAAGAAAGATTGTTTCTAGGTCTTGGCTGAAAATCCCGCAACCATCGTCTTTTATGGTTATTGATTTTTTCCCGGAGCCTTCAATATTTATTTCAAGAGTTTTCGATTCTGCGTCGAAAGAATTTTCGATCAGTTCTTTTATTACTGACGCCGGCCGTTCAATAACTTCTCCGGCGGCTATCTTACTTATTAAATCTTCCGGCAACACTTTTACGTGATTCATTATTTATCCCTCTTGGCTTTGAATTGGCTTAAAACGTTAAGAGCTTCAAGCGGGGTAAGGGCATTGATATCGATAGCGTCAAGATCTTTTTTGAATTCTTCATAAAGCCGGCTGTCGTTGGCTGTAAAAAGCGAAAGCTGTTTTTCATTTTTATTTGTTTTTTTAATTTTTTCCTTTAAGTTACCGTTTATTTCAAGCTCAGTTAAAATTTCTTTAGAGCGGTGTAAAACTGATTGGGGGATGCCGGCAAGTTTGGCGACGTATATCCCGTAACTATCATCACTGCCGCCAGGTATTATTTTGTGAAGAAAAATGATTTCGTCCCGCCATTCTTTTACTGAAACATTATAATTTTTTACGCCGCTGTAGGCGTCGGCCAGAGCAGTTAATTCGTGAAAATGGGTCGCGAAAAGTGACCGGACTTTTTTTTCGGCAAGATCTTCGGCGATGGCCCAGGCAAGGCTTAAGCCGTCAAAAGTGCTGGTTCCTCGGCCGATCTCATCAAGAATAAGCAGGCTATCCTTTGTTGCGTTATTGATTATTTCGGCAGTTTCACTCATTTCTACCATAAAGGTGCTTTGGCCTTTTGATATGTCATCGGAGGCGCCGATACGGGTAAAAATTTTATCAACTATACCAATCGTGGCTTTTTCGGCGGGAATAAAACTTCCGATTTGAGCTAGAATAACTAACAGCGCGACTTGCCGGATGTATGTTGATTTTCCGGCCATGTTCGGGCCGGTTATAATTAGTAAGTGGTTGTTCTGGCAGTCTAGGGTTGTATCGTTAGCGACGAAGGTATCGCTTAGATGAGTTTCAACCACCGGGTGCCGGCCAGAATAGATTTTTAAGGTTGAAGCTTCGGTTATTTCCGGCTGACAGTAAGATGGATTCGAAGCTAGCAGGCTGAGAGCGCTGAGCGTATCAATTGTTGCCAACTGTTGGCAGATTCTGTGCAGGTTTAACGATGAATCTAATATCTTCTGTTGTAATCTCGCGACTATTTCCGACTCTATTTTTAGTATTTTTTCTTCGCTGGTAAGAATTGATTCTTCAAAGTCTTTTAATTCTGGTGTTATAAATCGTTCGGCATTGACCAGGGTCTGTTTTCGGATGTAGTTGTCAGGCACGGAATTAAGGTTTGCTTTTGTGATTTCGATATAATAGCCAAAAACTTTATTGAATCCAATTTTTAAGGAAGATATTCCGCTTCTTTTTATTTCCTGAGACTGCA
>JAQTSA010000061.1 GCA_028711575.1 Candidatus Omnitrophota bacterium
TAAGAACGAGCGGTTTGACTATCGTTTGACTCTTCTCTTCCCAAAAAGGCTATTTCCTAAATATCACATATCTGTGATCATCTGCTGCCGAGCCGAAGGCGCGGCTTTTGTGATCATCTGCGAACACCGCCAAAGGCGCGAATCTGCGATCATCTGCGAACAGCGCCGATAGGCGCGCATTAACCCTACACCCGAAACCCTGAACCCTATACCCTATTTTTGCGAACAGCGCCGATAGGCGCGCATGAGCTATCTCCCCTTATATACCAGCAACAACAAACTCGGCAAAACTATCAAATCAGCTAAAAGCGCGTTAAACATAACAATTGCGCTTAAAATACCGAAATAAAAAGACGGGCCAAACTGGGAAAAAGCTATAACACCAAACCCAAAGAAAAGTATTACCGACGTCAAAACGATCGGTTTACCTTTTTCGATTAAAGCCTGATGAACAGAAATCGCCGGGTTTTTAGTTTGGTTAAAAGACGCTCTAAAACTGTGAAGAAAATGAATCGTATCGTCAACAATAATACCAATCCCAATTGCTGATATCATGCTTGTTGCGCTGTTAAGATAAATACCAAAAAATCCCATTATCCCGAAATTAAATACCAACGCTAAAAGGTTAGGGACAATACTTACCGTACCGAGAGAAAACGATCTAAACATAATGCACAAAACAGCAAAAATCATTACAAAAGCAAACCCCAAACTTTTAACCTGACTGACCATTACTGTATCGTTAGCGTTAACCTCTAGGACCGTTAACCCTAAACCGGTAACTTCAGCTTCCTGGCCAAACACTTCTTGAGCGTAATCCTCTATTTTTTTAATAACCGCTTTCAACTTGCCTGACCGATGTTCGTTAAGCCTGACCTCAACCGTAGCCCAGGAAAAATCCGAATCGACAGATTTCGCAAGGTCGCTGGCCCCATAAAGAAGAAGGTACTGAGAGATTTGGTCCTTTTCTTTAGGGATCACATAAAACGATTCGTCTTCGTTATTAAACGACTTGTTGATCTCTTTTATATAATCGTTTAAAGAAACAACCGTATCGACTTCCGGCACAGTTTTTAAGAAATCATTAATTTTTTCAATTTTCAAGAGCGCGTTCGGGCTTTTAAAGTAATCAAACCGACTGCTCTTTAACGATAAGTTGAGAAAATGTGTGCCGCTCAAATTATCTTCAATAAACTTTGTGCTCTTATATATCGGGCTGTTTTTCTTGAAATATTCTAAGACGCTGGTCTCAGGCCTTACTTTTAACGCCCCAACCACAGCGATTACAGTTAACACCGCGGTAACAAAAAGAACCGGTTTATAAAACCTCTGGTTAAAAGAACTCAAAGCGTTAAGTTTCTTTTCAAAACTACCTGTTTTTTTGGGTACCGAATTTTCGTCAAACGCTTTATCTTTTTTGACGCTGACCAAAACAAAAAGAACCGCCGGCAAAAAAGTAAAAGTTAAAATAAAAGCGATTGCGACCCCGGACGCGGCGACTATCCCTAACTGAACTATCGGACGGATATCGCTGACCGTCAAAGACAAAAACCCAATGACCGTAGTTAAAGAAGTCATAAAACAAGGGCCGGCCAATTTTAAAACCACGTCTTTAATCCGGTCCTTGGAAATTTGAGAAAACCCCGCCGACGTTAAATGAACGCTATCAGCAACAGCAATAGCCAGAATTATCGGCGGGATAAGGGTTGTGATGTTGTTAATTGAAAACTTAAAAAAGTACATTAAAGCAAAAGTCCATACCAGGCTGACTACAATAGTTGTAAAAGCTAAAACAACCCCGGTAAAATTTCTAAAACTAATAAGCAGAATTACAAAAATTATGCCCATCATTAAAGGAATAAACCGTGAAAGATCCGACCGCATATAAGACGTATAAGCGTTTTCTATCATCGTGTATCCCGAAAGGTAATACTCAAAACCAGAAGCGTCCTGTTTTAAAACATTTTTTATCCGGTCGATCAGTTCCAACTTATAAACGTCACTTTTTTCTTTTGATCGTTCAAGTTCAATTATTAAGGCTGTTGTTTTTGAATCAGAAGAGACTATCCGGTTAAGATAAATCGGGTTAGATTTCGCCTGATCGGCCAGTTGGTTAAGGGCGGCCTTTTCTTTTGGGACATCTTCGATAAATTGCCGAACAATAAAATCCTGATCGTCACCGACAATATCGTTAACATTAGTAATGCTAGTAACCTCAGCGACATTATCTAAAAGTTCAATTTTTTGAGTTATTTTTTTTATCGCGGTAAGGTTATCAAAAGTGAAAATGTTGTTATGATGTAAGGCAACGATAATCAGTTCATCACTGCCAAACTGTTCTTTCCAACTTTGAAAGTCGACGTAACTTGGGCTTTGCTTATCAAAGAAAACATCAACACTGTTATCCATCTTGACTTTCGGCGCAAGAAACAGAAACGAAACAGTCAAAACCGTAACAGCAAAAAGCACAAACACACGAAACTTAAAAAGGCCCTGAACATACCTATTCAACAAGCTTTTCATACAAGCATAATATCTTAAAATAAGGTTTTGAGCAATTTTTTTCGGGTCTAGGGTTTAGGGTTCAGGGTGTAGGGTAATAGAGAGTGATTAAGTAATTAAGTAATTAAGTTATTGAGTAATTGAGTGAAAAAGTCAAACGATTGTCAAACCGTCCTCCTCGGCAGAATTGTATCTGCCTTCGGAGAGACTGTCAAACGATTGTCAAACATCGTAAAGCGGAAATTCTGAATATCTTAAAACAATTGTTTGACGCTTGCCGAAAGGCTGAGCAGTTTGACACGCGTACTCCGCGTGTTTGACGTGAACGTAGTGAACGTTTGACGGTCGAGCAAAAAGCGAGAGCAGTTTGACGCGAGCAAAGCGAGCCTTTGACTATCGGCTTGCCCCCACTCAATAACTTAATTACTTAATCACTCAATCACTAGCTATGAGATTGGCATCTAAAACGAGTACTTAACTGTCGCGAAGTACTGGTCGTTTTGGTTGTACTGGCCAAAGGTCGCGGTTGTCGGACCAAAGAAGTTGTCGTAACCGACCGAGACGGTCAAATCATCCTTTATTTCGTACTGACATTTTAAGCGGTAGTACCGGTCAAGATTAAACAGGTACAGCCGGGCAGCAACTTCAAACAATAAAGTGTCGTTACGAAACTTTTTAGAGACTTTTCCTAAAACGCTGTCTTCATAAACGCCAGACGCCATACCCGAGGAATGGTCCGGTACATACTTAAACATGTACTGTAAGTTGCTGTAAAAATTTTTTTGGCTGGTATAATCAAAGCCGAAAATCGCGGTTAAAGAATCTTTTTCAATTGTTGTGTCCGGGCAATCAGGCGATTCAGTCACAAAAATGTCGCCTAAGGTGTAGGCCCACTCGCCGCGCACTCCAAAGTTACCGGCAACAGTTTCAAAGTCACCGCCAAAAGTATGCTGCCGAGCGTACAAGGTTTCTAAGGTAAGGTTATTTAAGTTTCTGTAAAGAGCCGGCATCTGGGCCCAGTGGTAAGCGTAACTGAGCGATGTGTCATAACTTAAAGTGTTTCGTTTAAATTTTACAGCAACGACCTGATTTTTAAGCGACCGGGCCGGACGCTGGGGCCGTTTAACGTCAAAACCAAGTGCGCTATCTCGATACTGGCGAATCAGGTACGGCTCATAGTCTGAGTCCGATTCCGGCAAAACGTTCGGTTCAGGAAAGGGAAGCCACACGGTTTCTATCTGATACGGCGCGAAAGAATAGTTAAGCCGCGCCATTAAAACCGGCATTTTACGGTCAGCCCGGTCAAGGTTTAAGTACTCTTTAAAGTTCTCGGGCGTAAAGTTATCGGTCGGATTGATTTCATCGCCTTTACCCCAGCGAATGACTTGACGGCCCAGCGTTAAATTGAAATTTTCATAAAGGTAAGAAACGTAACTTTCCCAAACACGAAAAGTTTTTTCTTCTGAATCATAACCGTCGCGGCTGCTATGGACCAGATCGTATTGGCCGTCAATGGAAAAAAGAACTTTATATCTGTTTGATATATCTTTTTTTAACTCCAGCCGTAAATCTTGACGAATTTCCTGAGTATGTTCGGTTGACGCGTCTTTCTTTCGGTCAGCGTAATAGCGAAGTTGGTAATGCCCGCCGATATCGGCGTCAGAAAAAAAAGTTTCTTTTATATCTTCTGATTCCCGGTCAAAATATTCAGTCGTTGGGTTTAGTTGTCTGTCCCCAGTTTCTTCGGCTTTTGCTAAAAGAATTATTTTCTTTGGCGCCGGCGAAACATTAGCTGGTTGGTCTGACCTTAAATCACTCGCCGCGGAAATAGCATTTAATCCGGATTTTTTTTCGTAACTATCAAGGAAAGACGATATTAAATCTTTTTTACTTTGAGCCAGGGCAGGCGTAGAAAATAGAAAAGTCAAACTACTTAAAAAAAGCGGTATCGCGGCAAACTCTAAAAAAGTCTTTTTGCTCATTTTTCCCCTTAAAACTACAGTGTTATTATAACAATTTAGGCAAGCGACTGCAAGATAGAAGGTATATGTTTAGGAAAGTTATTAAGTAATCGAGTTATTTAGTTGGAGATACATTAGAAATAAATAGAAATTCATTGTAATTCAATTGCGAAATAATCAGCGTTACTCCTAAAGACAACACATTTCTATCAATTTCTATTTAGCCCTTCCTCTTACAACGTTTGACCATTGTTTGACAGCCTCGTCTCGCCGCAGGCGGACGGGCGGTTTGACTATCGTTTGACTCTTCAAAACAATGTTTGACCATCGTTTGACAGTCTCTCCTCGGCAGAGGGAGCTCTGCCGAGGAGGACGGTTTGACTATCGTTTGACTCTTCTTTTCTCAATAAGGCTATTTCCTAAATATCATATATCTGTGATCATCTGCTTCCCGCGGTAGCGGGACTCTGTGATCATCTGTGTATAAATCATACAATCAAATTAACGAACTCGCTTACATTTTCAAAAGTAAACGGTTTTGGCAGGTAAAAATCAACACCTAACGACAAGCCTTTATCGAGGTCTTTCCTATCTTTACGGATAGTCAGCATAATAACCGGAACCTTTTCGGTTGCCGGATCACTTTTAATCGCTTTTAAAAAGTCAAACCCATTCATTTTCGGCATGTTAACGTCTAAAAGTATTACGTCCGGCAAACGCTTTTTAACTTCATCAAGCGCGTCCAACCCGTTATCGGCCTCAACTACATTATAATTATGGCGAGTAAAAGATTTAGCTAAAAATCGGCGAGTACTGATTTCATCTTCCACGATCATAACTGTTTTTTTCATACCTTTCCCCTGCTTTTTGGAATCTTCTTTGTCAATTGTCTTTCTTTAAACCAAGCGTACAAAACAGGAACTAAAACTAAATTAGCTAAAGTCGCTGTAAATAATCCACCAACCGTTGGCGCAGCCATTGGCCTCATTATTTCCGACCCACTTCCAGTTGAGAACATAACCGGCATAAGAGCGATAATCGTAGTCGTTGTTGTCATAAGTGCCGGCCGGACACGCTGTAACGCAGCCGCGACAACAACACAACGCAGATCAGAAACTGTTTTTGGTATTCGCCGTTTAAAAAAATCTTCCATCGTAGAAAGCAAAACAACCGCGTTATCGGTAGCAACTCCAAACAAAGCTATAAACCCAACCCAAACAGCGGTTGAGAATCTAAAATTAAGAAAAAACATTAGAATAACCCCGCCCATCAAAGATATTGGTAACACCGCAGCAAGAATCCCTACCACTGAAGCATTTTTAAAGGCGATATAAAGCAGTACCAATATTACTATTAAGGCAAGAGCCATTGAGGGAACAAGTTTTTTTCGTGACTCCATCTCGGCCTCAAACTGCCCTGACCAACTTATAAAATATCCCGGCGGAATGTTTAACTTACCGCTTTTAATATTTTCCTCAACCTTCTCTTTTGCCCGATCAACAAACCCGACTAACCCAACCTTACTTTGGTCGACACCAATAAAAACCCTCGCGTACGGCACCGTGTTTTCTGATAATATCATTGCCGGGCCAGGCACTTTCTTAAATTTTACAAGTTGAGCTAACGGTATCTGCGCCGGTTTAGGCCCATTTCGCCATGGCCAGCGCGTTGGAACAAGGATCCGTTTTAACGCTTCTTCATTGTCGCGCAACTCCCGCAGATACCGCAGTCGTACCGGATACCGCTGGCGGCCCTGTACCACTTGCGTTATATTCATCCCGCCGATACCCCACATAATCAGATCCTGAATGTCCTGAACATGAATTCCATAGCGAGCGGCTTGCTCTCTATCAACTTCCATCTCAAAATACGGCCGGCCGCCAACCCGCTCGGCATAAGGCGAAACCGCGCCTTCAACTTCACTGACAATACCTTCTAACTCAATCCCGATCCTTTCAATAACTTTTAAGTCCGGTCCAAACACTTTAATCCCCACCGGCGTCTGTATTCCGGTTGCCAGCATATCGATCCGGTTTCGTATCGGCTGGGTCATAATCGGACTTACCCCGGGCATTTTTGTTTGTTCCTGAATTTCCTTGATAAGTTTATCTCTCGTCATTCCCGGCCGCCAAAACTTTTTTTCTTTAAGGCTAATAATTGTTTCTATCATTGTTACCGGCGCGGGATCGGTCGCGGTTTCGGCCCGGCCCAACTTACCCACAACGCGTTCAACCTCAGGAAACTTCTCTTTAATAATAATGTCCTGCTTTTGCATAACTTCCATAACTTGAGTTAAAGAAGCCCCCGGTAAAAGTACCGGCATAAACAACAGGTCGCCTTCATTTAAAGCCGGCATAAACTCTTGTTTTATTTTCGAACCCAAAAATAACCCAACCGCCAGAACAATCACGGCCATTACAATGATAATTCTTTTATGTATCAACGACCAGTCTAAGAGAGGTTTATAATTTCGGCGTAAAAAGCAGGCGACTTTATTTTCTTCAACCGGCCGAATTCTGCCGCGTAAAAGAAAATAGCAAAGCGTTGGAAGCAGGGTTAAAGCAATAATCGCCGCGCCAGCCATCGCAAACGTTTTTGTATAAGCCAGAGGATGAAACAATTTACCGGCTTGCCCGGTTAAAACAAAAACCGGAACAAAACTAACAATAGTTGTAAGCAAAGCGAACAGAACCGGCCTACCCACCTCTTTTGCCGCGGCAAGGCAAGTTTCCAGGCGTTCTTCCTTTGAAATGCGGTCTGTTTTCTCGGCGAGTTTACTATAAATATTCTCAACAATAACGCATCCCGAATCAACCATAACGCCTATGGCGATAGCGATACCGCCTAACGACATTATATTAGCGTTAACGCCAAAAAAATGCATAAGAATAAAAGCTATCAAAACCCCTATTGGAAGAACAAGCGAAATGACAACGCTTCCCCAAAAGTGAAGAAGAAAAACTAAAACAACAAAAACAGTTATAATTATTTCCTGAACAAGAGCGCTCTTTAACGTATAAATAGAACGATTAATCAATCCGGTTCGGTCATAAAACGGAACGATTTTTACTCCCTCAGGCAACCCAACCGAAATCTCAGTTATTTTCTCTTTAATTCTCTTAATCACAGCAAGCGGGTTCTCACCGTAACGCATAACAACCACGCCTCCGGTAACTTCACGTCCCTCTTTATCTAAAGCGCCTCTTCGAAAATCAGCGCCCAAAGAAACACGGCCAATATCCTTAATTGTTACCGGAGTCCCGTCATTAACACCAACAACAATATTCTCAATATCTTCAATAGTCTTAATAAACCCAACTCCCCGGACAATATATTCCAGGCCGCCTTCTTCAAAGACTTTCGCGCCAACATCAATGTTCGATAACTTTATTGCCTGCATCAGATGCAGCAAACTTACATCGTAAGCAAACAGTTTGTTTGGGTCAGTATCCACCTGATACTGCTTGACGTAACCGCCAACAGAAGCCACTTCGCTGACGCCCTGAACGCTTGTAAGCTGGTAACGAACAAACCAATCCTGAATAGACCGTAACTCATCAAGCGCGTACCCCTCGCCCTCAACCGTATACCATAAGATTTGTCCTAACGCGGTCGCGTCAGGCCCTAAACTAACCGTTACATCGTTAGGCACATCTTTTTTGGCAGAATCTAACCGTTCAAGCACCCGGGTTCTTGCCCAGTAATAGTCTGTCCCTTCTTTAAAGATCATGCTGACCATACCAAACCCAAACCCGGCAGAAGACCGAACGACCTTCACTTTTGGCGTGCCCATCAACCCCGCCGTTAAGGGATATATAACCTGGTCCTCAACATCCTGAGGGCTTCGCCCCGGCCAATCAGCATAAACAATAACCTGTAACTCTCCGATATCAGGAATAGCGTCGACCGGAATTTTCGTCATTGAAGAAACCCCCAAAACGACAATAGCCGAAAACACCGCGACCACCAAAAACCTGTTTTTCAGACAACTTTCAATTATTTTAGAAATCATATTCAACTCAGCTTAATGGACATGCCCTGGCATATCCGAACCCGACTCCTGGTTTTCCTTACTGCCGATAGTCCCGCTATAAGCAGAAGACACAACGCCGGTAATTTGGCTCTGCGAATCTAACAAAAAGTTTCCCTTAGTGACAACCAGCTCTCCTTGGCGCACTCCTTTAAGAACAGGATAATACTTAGTTGGACTGCTGGAATGATCGATCGATTCCGGACCGACTTCAACTAACCGGCCTTCAAACTCCCCGTTACCCTTATCCACCCAAACAATCCGCCGCCGCCCGGTATCAAGTAAGGCCGTTTTAGGTATCGACAAAACATTTTTGTTTCCCTCGGAATCAGTATACTCACTAGCTATCTCAACGTCGACATACATTTCCGGCTTTAACTTTAACTGGGAATTATCAACAAGCGCTCTAAACCGTACCGACCGAGTTTGCGAATCAACAACAGGATTAATCGAAACTATTTGCCCGTAAAACTCATCCCCGGCTAACCCTATCGCTGTAACCTTAACATAAGCGCCAACTTTTACCCAGTTAAGTTCATACTCAAAAACATCGCCATAAATCCACATTTTATCTTCCGGAAGGACAAGGTTCTGCTGAACACTTTTTGTCCGCTCTAACAGCTTTATTTGATCGGTACTCAACCCAAACAGCTGCAGCTTTCGTTTTGACGACTCAACTAAAGACCTTGCCCGCTCAACAATCTCTAAAGCGCCGCCGTTTTGAGCGCTTTCATAAGACTTCACCGACGAAACGAACTCATCTTGAGCGACAGCTAACTGAGGGTCATAAGCGACTTTACCCACAGCACGAATCTCTTTATACAAAATCCTTCTCTTTACCGCCTCACGTTTTATTCCCGCTAACTTTAGTTCTTCGGCTTTAACCGTCACTTTACTGACAACATCCTCACCAAACTCAGCGTTACCAGCATCATCGGCCTTTACCGGCGTTAAGGGCATAAAACAAATCGGGCATTTTGTGTCGCCCTTTTTATAATTTTCAACCGTCACCCGCACGCTCGGATGCATTCCGCAAGTGTAATAACTGATTTCGCCGTTGTCATTAACCGCTGGCTTGAGATTCTTCTCATGATTTTCCATCTCCTGGCCGCTCATTTTTGAAGAAACACTTTCGTAAGCGATAGCGCTATACTTTTGGGGATCCTTATCAAAGGTACCCACGCACCCAGGACAACAAAGATTATAAATCTTTCCCTTATACTGATGTTTTATAACCGGCCCCATAGACTCAATTTTCGCACCGGTTACCGGACACACCAAGTTACCTACTTCAACCGCCTCAAGGTTAGGATTGTTTGGCTGTTGTTGTTCAGCGCCCGATACATTCAGCGAAACAATTAAGATAAACGAAAATAATAGATACACCAATTTATTTTTCATTACCTTCTCCTAATTGAGCGCCCACCACTTGTTCTAAATAAGCGATAGACTTCTGATAATCAGCAACCGTTTTGTAATAAGCCAACCTGGTTTGCAAATAAGTTCTTTGCGCGTCCAACAGATCAAGAAAAGACGCCGACCCGGTTTCAAACCCTGTCCGAAAAGATTCAAAAACTTGCCAAGCTTGGGGAACAAGGGCATTTTCATAAAGGGAAACGATTTCCTTATAAGACAATATTTTAAAGTAAAGATCCTGCACTTGGTAAACCACATCCCTTTCGGTACTTTCCCGTTCAAGTTTTGCCGCTTCAGCTTCTTCCTGCTTTACCTTAACTTTACTCCTAATTTTTCCAAGCCATATCGGAATGTTAACCGAAACTTTCCCGATCCAGGCGTCTCGTCCATCGTCAAAAGCGCTGGTTTTACCGTCCTCAACTTCAATATACTCATAACCAAACATAAAATCCGGCAAATACTCCATCTTAGCTAAAGATTCTTCAACCTCAACTTTCTCAACCGCCAAATCGGCCGCCGCGATATCAGAAGACCCCTCTTGGGCGTTTTTAATAAGTTTATCAAGCTCATAAGAAAACTCTTGTTTTTTTATTTGCGATATAACATCGATTGAGGCATTTGGCTCGCGATTAACTAATCTGTTAATTTTCGCGACAACACTCTTTCTACTCTGTTCAATAAGCGAAAACCGTTCATAATTTTTTGATAACTCAACCTGCAGTTTTACAACATTTTGCTGAGACGTCAAGTTCGACTCGTATTTTCGCGCAGCGGCCTTTTGCAGATCGCCAAGGATTGCTTTCTCCTCCTTATTTACTTCCAAAGCCTTATCCAACCAGTACAGATCATAAAAAGCCAGTTTTACATCTTTTACGATTTTATTTTTTACTGCTTGATACTTTTCTTTATTAATTTGGGCTTCTTTTGACTGGGCTTTTCCCTTAGCTCTAAGTTTACCAGGAAAAGGAATCTTTTGGTCAACGCCAAACTTTTGTTTTTGAGGGCCGACTCTCGTTTCAACGTTACTTCCAAAATATCCGTAACTCACCTGGGGATCAGGCAGCCCCTTAACATTTTTAATTTTGTGTTCTGACGCCGCCCAACGGTGATAGGCACTACGCGCCTGAGGATTATTTAAGAGAGCTTGTTCGATCAGATCATTAAGAACCGTGTTTTCTTGTTGAGCAAAGACAGCATCCTGGCCTTTGGCAAAAACCAGAACAACTACCGTAAAACACAAAAGTGTTGCTCTTTT
>JAQTSA010000191.1 GCA_028711575.1 Candidatus Omnitrophota bacterium
ACGTGTGCTCTTCCGATCTGTAAACAAAGGCCGGGCGCCAATTTGAATGAAAACTTTAGGCCGATACAAATTATCAGTTTCGGCCTGAATTTGGGTTATTTCTTCTCTTACCAGTTTGATAATCTTTTCGGCCTTTTTTTCCGTTCCGGTAATTTCGGCAATTTTGCGGAATTGGTCACAAAGTTGATTGAAATTTTTTGGCTGTTGGAAAACAACAACTGAAAAACCGGCTTTTGATAAAAGTTCGATTGACCGGCGATTTGTCAGTTGACTGGCGAGAATAACATCAGGGTTCAGCTCAATTATCTTTTCGATGTTAACATCTATTATTGTAGCTACAATTTCTTTATGATAAGATTCATCTTGCAAATGACAAAAACTGGTGTAGCCGATCAGTTTATCTTGGGCATTTAGTTCATCCACAGCTTTTGTGAAAGCCGGTCCCAAAGATATTATCTTTTTTTCCTGGGAATAGATATCTAATCCGTTTAAGAAAAATTGACTCGATAAAAACAGAATTAAAAAGTATTTTCTTTTACTCATAAAATAAAAACAGCCCCACATTATTTAAATGTGGGGCTGCACCCTGATTTCTTTGTCCCAAATTTGATAGATGAGTTTGTCTTGCGCAACTCAGTTATCTTCAGATAGCTTAACAGGTATTCTGGCTTAAAGGCAGTTTTTTCCTACTATCCGCACCTTCCCATCGTAAACTTCTACGACAGTGGCTGGAATTTGTTTTGCGACAAATTAGCGGTGTTCGTTCCTTATTACAGCACCGGGAGTGCCTCCGAATCTCGCGGAGTTCCCTGTTATAACCATATTTTAATTTATCAAAAGAGCAAGTTTATATTAAACAGATTTCAGTTTTTTGTCAAGAGACAAATAATATAATTTTATTTTTTTAAGCTCTTCTCTATCGTCTCAGCCAACTCAGAATCTATTTTTCTGATTAATTTAAGTAACGCCGGCGAATAAGTTTGCCGAGCGGCGGAAAAACAAGCTTTTAGACGAAGTCTCGGCAGATCCCATTTTGGTTCAAGCTGTAAGGCGATTATTTGTTCAGTTATTGCCTCATTGTAATATCCGGCCAATTCATATGCCCAGCCCAAACTACAGTGAGTTTTTGCTTTGTTAGGAAACTTAGCTATAATTTCTTTACAGATTGTAATTGATCGTTGGTAGCTGCCCATTTTTCGAAAGATAACAGCTTTATTCTGATAAGCATCGTACATCTGGGGATTTAGCTCTAAAGCTTTATCAAAATAAATTAAAGCGTCAGAGTATTGTGTCTCATCGGTTAAAATCGAACCTATCGAATAGTAAATAAGTGCGAGCTGGGTTTTGTCTTTTGTATATTTAATCGATTTATCGTAGGCATCTCGAGCCTTTTGATTGTCGCCTATATTTTGGTAAGCTTGTCCGAGCAGAAAGTGTTTTCGGTAAAGCTTGAATCGTAAATCATTATTAATTTCTTTAGAGGAAAGAAGCTCAATCTTCAAAAGAAGCTTTTCAATTGCCAGTTCCGGCTGAACGTTAACAAGATGATCTAGGCTTTTTAAGTCTTTGATAACTATAAAAGAGATTATCGCTGTAAGGATTATCGCTAGTTTATAAATTATGTGCAGATCTGCTGGTTTTGTTTTCATAAAAAATGCAGAAACCTAACGGTTATAGGGGTTGTCCTTTTCTTCTTGATCGTATCCTTCTAGAGCGCCATCACTAACACCACTGATGACACTGGTTGCTTTACCAACCGGTTTAGTCGCTGATTTTGTTGATTGATAAACCGCATCGCAGCCTAAATTGAGAAAAAGGATAATAAAGGCAACAGAAAAAAATCTCATCTAAACTCCTTAATTTTCAAGGATTAAATCCGATCGTTTAATTTCTTGTGTCGAGGTTATTATTTTAGCTTTAGAGAACTTTTCTTCTATCTCAGTTATTGAAATCTCTCCAATTTTTGTCTTTTCGCTGCCCAATTCAACACCAGTTTCCGGGTCTACAAGGGTTTCTCCTTTTCGATAAACAGTGAAAGTTTGGCCCTGACTTATGCCGGTTTTTTCTCCAGCATTGAGGTAAACGATTGAATCCTTAACTGTTACTACTCGGCCTTGCCAAGGTACGCTTGAAAGCTTATCGGCAATATAAACTACTGCCCGATCTATAGCAATTTGGGTCGCTTTGCCTAGAGGGGTTTTCTTGAAACTCGAAGAACCGATACTCCAGGAACCTTCGTAGCCGATAGCGAATCCTGAATCTTGAGCGTCGCCTTCAATTCGTTTGGAATCAATGACTTCTCCGGTAGTTGAATCAATTATCTGAAGAATAACAGCAATATGAGCGTTGCTTTTTTTTGCGCCAATAGTTACCCCGCTAATTGTTAAGCCCTGTCCTCCGCTTTCTTTGTTTTTATCAAACTCAGTAATATTTCCTTTAATAAGAATTTGGGCCGGAATGATCTTTCCAATTTGAGCCGTCTGAGATACGGCCGTCCGTCCGCTTGCGCTTAAATCCTGTTCACCAACGATACTTGACAATTCGGTGCGGGAAAGAACAATAAAAGCCCCGCTTTGAATCAGCGAGTCGGTTAACTGGGCTGAAAAATCGTCACCCAAGTTAATGTAACTGCCTAATCCGGAAGCATTAGTGAATTCAGTTACCGCGATTGTTTTTTTCGGCCCGGATAAAGCCTCAGAAAAAGAATTAATTTTTTCCTTTTTTCGATAGTCGCTTCGGCGGTTAAGGCTTGGCCGCATTTCACACAATATTTATATTTATCAAGATTATCGTAACCGCAGTTACCGCATACTGCGGCATAGGTCA
>JAQTSA010000062.1 GCA_028711575.1 Candidatus Omnitrophota bacterium
GGAAAAAGAAGAACCCCTTGACGTACAGAAAGGACGGTTTTAAGATAATGCCGCAGGAAGTTATTGAGGAGATTTGGGCTCAAACTGAAGGAAAAGCCTTAATTACGACTGAAGTCGGACAAAATCAAATGTGGGCCGCTCAGTTTTTTACTTATGACTATCCTCGCCAGTTTCTTTCTTCGGGCGGTTTAGGAACTATGGGCTATGGTTTTCCGGCGGCAATAGGCGCTAAACTCGCCAATCCGGAAAAAGAAGTTGTTCTTATTGCCGGTGATGGTTCTATTCAGATGAATATTCAGGAATTAGCGACAGTTGCCTGGTACAATATCCCGGTTAAGATTATCATTTTAAACAATGGTTATTTGGGTATGGTTAGGCAGTGGCAAGAACTGTTTTATAACCGCCGCTATTCGGCTACTCCTTTAAAAAATCCTGATTTTGTCAAAGTCGCGCAGGGTTATGGAGTTAAAAGCTTACTTGTTACTAAGAAAAGTGAAGTGAAAAAAGCGATTACTGATATTCTTGCTCATGACGGCCCGGTTATGGCTGATTTTAGAATAGAAGATGAGGAAAACGTTTTCCCAATGGTCCCCGCGGGAGAAGCTATTAACCGGATGATAGGCGGGATGGCCTAGTAAAACTAAAAAGTCAAATAAGCAACGCCAGGAATAGGAAAACATAGTTGAAAAAGTAAGAGATAAAAAAGATTCATCTAAGAAAAATAAACCTTACTGGCTTAAAGTGAGATGTCTTAAATGGCGGTAATTTCCAATTGAAAAAGAGAGGTGCGAATGAAACATACTATACAAGCTTTAGTTGAAAATAAATTTGGGGTGTTAGCAAGAGTAGCTTCTTTGTTCAGCGCTAGAGGGTATAATATTAATTCTTTGGCGGTGGGAGAAACTCAGGAAAATGATGTTTCCTGTATGACAATGGTCGTTGACGCTCCGGATGAGATGATTCTTGAACAGATAAAGAAACAGCTTAACAAATTGATTGATGTAATAACTGTTGTTGATTTTACTCGCCGGGAATATGTCGATCGCGATTTGATTTTAACTAAAGTTGAAAAAAATGATAACTCAAAAAAAAGTGTAGAGGGTTTAGTTAAGAAATATGGGATAAAGATCGTTGAACAAACGAAAGAATATTTTTTACTGGAAATTTCTACTGAACGCCAGCATGAAGATGAAATTTTGAAAGAACTCAAAAAGTTAGGTATAATGGAGTTGGTTCGAACCGGACGAATCGCTATTAGTAAATGATTGTTTAGTTTTATTTATGTAAAAGGAGGTCCAAAATGGCAAAAGTATATTATGACAAAGATGTTAAAACCGATGAACTTAAAGGTAAAACAGTAGCCATAATCGGCTATGGCGCTCAAGGCCGGGCACAGGCTCTTAATTTGCGTGATTCTAAAGTAAAAGTGGTTATTTCAGAATTGCCGGGTACTGACAATTATAAACAGGCTCAAAAAGACGGGTTTACTCCTTTGACCGCGGCTGAAGCGGCTAAGAAAGGAGATATTATCCATATTTTAACGCCGGACACGGTACAGTCGATTGTTTATAAAGCTGATATAGCTCCAAATTTGAAAAAAGGAAAAGCTCTGAGTTTTTCTCATGGATTTAATATTCATTTTCATCAGATTGTTCCTCCGGCAGATGTTGATGTTTATATGGTCGCGCCGAAGGGGCCAGGCACTTTGGTTAGGGATATGTATGAACAGAAAAAAGGTGTGCCTTGTTTGGTCGCGGTTTATCAGGACGCAACCCAAAAAGCTAAAGCAATTGCTTTGTCTTACGCGAAAGCGATCGGCGGCTCACGAGCCGGAGTTATTGAAACAACTTTTGCTGAAGAAACCGAAACTGACTTGTTCGGTGAGCAAGTTGTTCTTTGCGGCGGAGTTAGTAAACTTATTCAAAAGGGTTTTGAGACATTGGTTGAAGCCGGGTATCAACCGGAAATAGCTTATTTCGAATGTTTGCATGAACTTAAATTAATAACTGATTTAATTTATTCAAAAGGGATCAGTGGTATGCGTCATGTAGTTTCCGATACAGCAGAGTATGGTGATTTAAGCCGGGGACCGCGGGTGGTTAGTGACGAGACAAAGAAAGAGATGAAGAAAATCTTAAGAGAAATTCAAACCGGCGCTTTTGCCCGAGAGTGGATTTTAGAAAATCAGGCCGGGGCTCCGATGTTTAAAGCGTTGAGAAACATAGAAAAGGAACATCTGATTGAAAAAGTAGGTAGTTCTTTAAGAAAAATGATGCCTTGGATTAAGTAGTCTGAAATTACTGCCAATAAGATAAGGCTTTTTTTGTCTGCCTACGATACTATGTGAGTTTCGCCTAGTAGAGTAGGCAGATATTTTTTAGGGCCTTTTTTGGCGTTTTTTAGGGAGGTAGAAATGAAAAAGATTTTTGTTGTTCTTAGTTGTGCGGTTTTAGCAGTAGCTGTTTATTATGGCCTGGTTAAGTTTGTTTTTGTTCCCAAGGTTGTTGAGGATATGAATTCGCTTTTGCCGAATAAGGCCGTTTGCTATTTTTACGCGACTGACCTCAAACACAAAAAAGAACGAATCCTTGAAAGTGAATTTGTTAAGAAATTGAAATCTTTTCCCGCTTTAAAAGCCGCTGTAACAGACAAGCTATCAAAGATAAATCACAATATCGACGCTGTCAGCGATTACTTTGATAACGAATCAGCTTTGGCTGTGTATTCTTTTGGCGATATGGCTTTAAATAATAGAAGGTCTGCTGATTTTGAGATCGGAAAGTTCGCTTTTGTCAGCAGGGTTGGGCTCGATGAAAAAATTAAGAAAGCCCTTAGTGACAGGTTACTGAAGTTTAGCGGCGATATCTCAACGAAAGCCCGGGATTACAAAGGTTTTAATGTTGTAAGCTACACCGCTAGAGCTGAAAAGAGTTATCGTTTAGCGCCAATTAATGTTTATACTGTTTTTTTAGGCGATTGTTTTTTCTTTAGTAATGACCGGTTGCTGACTCTAAAAGCGATAGATTTGTTTAAAGCTCAGAGCTCTGATTCGTTAAAAAGTAACGCGGCTTTTATAAAAGCGAATCAAAAGTATCCAAGAACGAAGGGTACATTCCTTTGGCTGTATTTTGATCAAAGTGAATATTATAATTCTATTGTTTCTCAGACGGCTAAAGGTTATCTTGACGAGGGGAACTTGTCTCCGGAAAACGCGATTGATTTTAGGGAAATGTCGAAGTTATTTAAAAGGTTTGAAAAGTTATCTTATTTGACGGTAGCTGATTTTAGAGTTGATAAATCAGATAATGAAATAAAATTAAGGGTTTTCCAGTTCGTTGAGCCCAAAAATAATCATTTTATTCTTGATAACGCGGTGTATGGCTCAGGAATAGCTGAGTTATTTCAGCTTTTACCGGAAGATGTTGTAAGCTGTTACGCGGTTTCCTTTGATTACCCTAATCTTCATTCGGCAATGGATAAGTATTTTGATTCTTACCTTGAAACAATTGGAAAAGATAACGCTCTTTATCCTATAGCTTCCGGTAAAATCGATCAACTTAAGTCGCGCCTGCAGCAAGCAGAAAAAATGTTGGGAATCGATTTTCGAAAAGAATTATTACCGTTATTGGGCGATACCCAGGCCTTTGCTTTCTTAGGTTTGGAAGAAGTGCCGCTTCCCGCGGAAAATATTTCATTTTTACCGATAAGCAGTTATCCTTTGCCGGGCCTGGCTTTATTGCTGGAAGCGAAAGATTATTCCTCAGCCGCGAAGATCTCTTTTTTAATTGAGAATAGAATCGTTCCTTTGATTAAAAAGTCGATAGAATCAAGACAAGGCTTTTCTGACTCAATAAAGGTCACTATTGACAGCGATGATTCTGTCCCGCTCGGTAATGAGGGGGGCGAAGCTAAACCGGAATTAGTGAAAATTGTTAGTGATAGTTACAATAATATTGAGATTAAAACTGTTATAGCTGAAAAGATTCCGGTTGGGCTTAATTACGCTCTTTTAGGCAAGCGGATAATCTTTTCTTCTTCGTTGCCGGAATTAAAACGATTGATTGATAGGAATGAAAAAAAAGAAAAACTTTCTTTGAAGGATAAACTGGCTGGTGATAAAATCAAAGATATTGAAGAAGTTTTCGCTTTTAGTTATTTTAATTTACAAGAACTTGTGAGCCAGTTAACTCAGACAGAAATTTTTGCTACGGCAAAACCGATGTTGCCGATGTTTAGCCGTGGATCAGTGACAGCGGATCAGCTGGATGCTCTTATTGATATCCTGAGCGATATTTCAATTATAACTCAAAAATCTAAGGCAAATGAATTAGGAGTTGAATCTTTGATGTCAGTTACGGTTGAAGGGCTTTAGGCTTTAAAGGAGTAAATAATGGAAAAGATAATAATTTTTGATACGACATTAAGAGACGGAGAACAGGCGCCGGGCGCGTCTTTAACCTCGGAACAGAAACTGAAGGTAGCCTATCAGCTTGAGCGGTTAGGAGTGGATTTTATAGAAGCGGGGTTTCCGATTGCTAGTCCTGACGATTTTGCTGCCGTAAGCATGATCGCTCAGAATATAAAACAAACTGGTATTTGTGCGTTGGCGCGTTGTCTGAAAAAAGATATTGAATCGGCTTATAATTCTCTCAAAAAGGCAAAAATGCCGAGAATACATATATTTCTCGCTACATCGAAAATCCATCTTCAGTATAAGTTTAAAAAAGCCGAGGATGAAATTCTTGATTTGGTTAAACGCTCTACCCGAATGGCTAAGAAAAAATGCCGCGATGTTGAGTTTTCTCCTGAAGATGCCACTCGTTCAGACCGGGATTTCCTTTTTAAAGTAGTTGAAGCCGCGATAAAAGAAGGGGCGACTACGATAAATATTCCCGATACGGTGGGTTATACCTATCCTCAGGAGGTTTATTCTTTAATCAAAGACATAATCAACAGTGTGCCAAATATTAATAAAGCCGTTTTATCTACTCACTGTCACGATGACTTAGGGTTAGCCAGCGCTAATTCCCTCGCGGCAGTAATGGCAGGTGCCAGGCAGGTTCACTGTACTATCAACGGAATTGGCGAACGCGCCGGTAATGCTTCTTTGGAAGAAGTGGTTATGGCGATAAAGGTCCGCCGTGACGCTTTTAAAGGGCTTAAAACCGAAGTTAACACGAAAGAGATTTATAAAACTTCTCAGCTTGTGAAAACTTTAACCGGTTTTGTTGTTCCGCCTAATAAAGCGATTGTCGGCGACAATGCTTTTCGTCATGAGTCAGGCATTCATCAGGATGCGATGATAAAAAAGCGTACAACTTATGAGATAATGAATCCGAAAGATGTCGGTATCGGTAAAAGTCAGCTTGTTTTGGGGAAACATTCCGGCCGGCACGCTCTTTTAAAACGCCTCAAAGATTTAGGTTTTAAGTTAGAGTCGGGAAATGTCGAAGATGTTTTTTCGCGGTTTAAAGAACTGGCTGATAAGAAAAAAGAAATTTTTGATGAAGATGTTATTTCTTTAGTTGAGGAACAAACCCGGGATAAGAAAAAAGCGTTTGAGCTTATTTCAATCAGAGGCGTAACCGGGACTGATGTTGTGCCTGAAACTAGCGTAAAAATTAAGCATAAAGCCAAGGTTTTGATGTCGAGTTCTAATGGTGACGGGCCGGTAGATGCTTGTTATAAAGCGATTGATAAGCTGACGCGCCTTAAACCGAGACTGCTTAGTTATAAATTAGATGCTATAACTAAAGGTAAGGATGCTCAAGGCATGGTGCGAATCGAAATCCTGATTAGAGGGAAAACTGTTAGTGGCCGGGGTGCCAGCACCGACATTTTAGAAGCTTCAGCAAAAGCTTATATTGACGCTTTAAATAAAATTTATTAAGAATGTTAAGCTTTTTGATGAGACGGCAGGTTTTTTGGAGAAGAGACCGTAGTTGAATTTTGCCATTCGACGGCAATCCGCCAACTGGTGAAAAACCGTAAGCGCTTATGTGAAATGTTGGGACAAGATCTTGAGGATATATCGGCGCCAACAAAACAAAGGGTTTTAGATGAAGTACTTGATGAATCTTTTAGCGCTCATTATTCTTGCTGGGGTTGTTTTTGGTGTTATTCAATTACGGCAAACAAAGCAATATAGCCGTATTGCCCGTAAAGGTGTATCTGTTAAAGAATCCATCGGGCAGTTTTTTAAGGCGAAGGAACATAATATCCGCCTTGAAACCGGCGGCGGGACAAGAAAGCGCCCACTGACTTTTATCGAACAGCAAGAGTCGCTTATTGAGATGGCGCCGAATGTTTTTGCCGATTATGGTGATAGGCAGTGGAATCAATTTTGGGATTATGTATATAATCCTGTCAGGCGTAAAGAAGGCTCTTATACCGTAAAACGCTATCGCTCTAAAGAAGAAATAACTGAATTTTTGATTGAAGCTTACCCTGATCCGTTTTCTTATTTTCAGGCTGATCATTGGGACTATTTCTGGGAAACAGTTTTAGGACGTAATAAATAAGTTGGTAAATATTTTTTAAAATGCTTTATGGTCTTATAGGTTCGCCAGTTAAACATTCTCTTTCTGCTGTTATGCATACCGCGGCCTTTGAGGCAATCGGTATCGATGCTGATTATCGTTTGTTTGATATTCCTGAATCTGAACTAAAAAGTTTTTTTATCGACCAGGACAGAACTATCGAAGATATCACCGGTAGGCCTTTTAAAATTTCCAGTTTAGATGGTTTTAATATAACTATTCCCCATAAAATATCTTCAAAAATAATAATTCAGGAAAACTTTCCTCTGAGATCATCGTTTGATTCTATAAGCGATTTGGTTGGAGCTATTAATACGGTAAAGAAGGAAGACGATAGGTTTTTGTGTACCAACACTGACGCCTTAGGCTTTCTTGATTCTTTAAAAAATGATTTATCTTTCTCAGAAACCGGGATAAACGCTTTTGTTTTTGGTTGTGGCGGAGCCGGGCGGGCGGTTATCTCCGGGCTGATTTCAGGCGAGGCGACTATCGCCGATTGTGTTTATGTATACGATATCAACTCGGTAGCAAAACATGAACTTTTACAACATTTTTCAAAATTTCCCAATATTCGTGATAAAATATGTTTTGTTGAAGAAGAAGCTATTGCCTTGTATTTATCGAAAAGTTCTTTGCTAATCAACGCGACTTCGGTTGGAATGCGTCAAGGCGAATCGTTAAGCCTGGTTGACCGTCAGCTGCTTTGTCATGGATTAACGGTTTATGATCTGGTTTATAACCGCCAAACTCAGTTAATAAAGGATGCTCATTCTAAAGGCTTGGCGGCATCAGACGGTTTAGGGATGCTTCTTTATCAGGGAGTCAGGGCTTGGGAGTTTTGGATGCAAAAGGCTGCTCCAGTTGATGTTATGAAAAAGGCTTTGCTTAAAGCTATTGCCGGTTAGAGTGGCTATTTAAGAAGGGAGAATGTATTTATGGATATTCTTTTTAAAGTTTATTGGTTTTTGATCGGCGCTTGTGTCGGCAGTTTCCTAAATGTTTGCATTTTGCGTTTACCGAAAGATATGTCAATCGTCAGTCCGTCATCTCATTGTCCGAAATGTAAGACTCCTATTAAATGGTATGATAATATACCTATTTTGAGTTTCTTTTTCCTGATGGGAAAATGCCGTTCTTGCCGGGAAAAGATATCCTTTCGTTATGTTATTGTTGAGGTATTATGCGCCGTTTCTTTTCTTGTTTTATTCATTAAGTTGGGATATAGTTTAGCTTTTGCCAAATTTGCTTTTCTCTTTTGTTTGCTGATTGTGGTTTCTTTTATTGATATCGATTATCACGCGATACCGGCTTATCTTTGTATCTTTGGTATTATCGCGGGTTTATTTTTCGCTTTTTTTCAGAGCGGTGATTTTTTATATGTCGTGGTTGATTTTTTAAGAGCGGCCGGAGTCTCTCAGGTCCAGGGTATGGATGGGGCAAACTCACCGTTTTTTAATTCGGTGGTTGGTTTGCTTTTTGGCTTAGGGTTTACCTATCTTTTCAAATTGTTTGGCGATATATTTATTTCGCTTTTGCTTATTATAAGAAAAAAAGACTCAATTGAAGGCGAAACTGAGTCTTTAGGTTTAGGCGATGTTGATTTTATGGGTGTCGTTGGCGTCTTTTTAGGTGTTAAAGCTGTTTTACTTGTGTTTTTTATCGCGCCTTTTTTCGCGATTATTTATTCGGTAAGCGCGGTTTTATTTAAAAAATCTCATCTTATACCATATTTGCCTTATTTATCGGCTGCGACCGTTGTCGTCTATTTTTGGGGCAATGACATAACGCGAATAGTTTTTGGTTCTTAAAAATTTTTTTATCAAAGGGAGGATAAAATGAGAATTTTAACAGCCGGTGAGTCTCACGGCGAGTATGAGTCAGTTATTATAGAGGGGTTTCCTAAAGGTGTAAAAATAAACCTCGGGCTTATAAACTCAGAACTTAAACGCAGAATGTCAGGCTTTGGCCGGGGCAAAAGGATGGCGATTGAGAATGATACGGCGTCTATCGTTTCGGGAATAAGAGCCGGCGAGAGCTTGGGCAGTCCGATTACGATTTTGGTTAAGAACAAAGATGCTAAGATATTTTCTCAAAAAAATGATAAACTTTCTAAGTTAACTGTCCCCAGGCCTAGTCACGCGGATTTGACTGGGGCTTTAAAGTATGGCGATATTGATGTTCGTAATATGCTGGAACGTTCTTCGGCTAGAGAAACTGTGGCTAGAGTCTGTGCCGGCTCGATCTGTAAACAGTTTTTAAAAACCTTTGATGTCGCAATCGCAAGTTTTACTGTAGGAGTCGGTTCGGTATGCGATAACACTAAACCTAAAAACGTTTCCGACATCATACGGATGACCAAAAAATCTTTGATCAATTGTCTTGATAAGAAACGTGAAAAAATTATGGTTGAAGAGATTAAAACCGCTGAAAAGAATAAAGATACTTTAGGCGGTATCTCTGAAATTTGGTTAGAAAATGTCCCTTTTGGTATTGGATCATTTATGCATTATGACCGTCGTCTAGATGCTAAGCTTGCCGGGTATTTGATGGGTATACCGGCAGTTAAAGGTGTGGAAATCGGCTTAGGCTTTGACTACGCCCGCCAGTTCGGCTCAAAGGCTCATGACTCAATCTATTATAGCAAATCGGCTGAGCGGGGCTTTTATCGCAAGACAAACAATTCCGGCGGTATTGAAGGCGGAATGTCTAATGGGGAAGTAATTGTTGCTAGAATAGCGATGAAACCAATCGCTACTTTACCCAGACCTCTGGAATCGGTGGACTTGAAAAATAATAAACCGCATTCAGCAATAGTTGAGCGGTCTGACACTTGTGCTATAGTTGCTTGCGGTGTTATTGCTGAAAGTATGGCCGCGATTGCTGTTGTTGAATCATTTTTAGAGAAATTTGGCTGTGATAGCTTGGAGGAAATAACTGATAATTATAAAAGTTACCTTTTACGAGCCAGGAACCTTTCCTGATCACAAAAAAGGGGGCAGATGATGATTAAAAAAAATATCTTCTTTAAAATTGTTTTTGTTCTTGTTTTAGTTTCTGCTGTAGGGTGCGCGTCGCGTAAAACTTTGGCCGAAAGGTCTCAGGATTATTATAACAAGGCCTACTCTTATTATGAACAGGGAAATTACCAAAAGGCTGTTACTTTTTGCCGCCGGTCAATCAGCTGTCAGCGTGATTTCTCTGATACTTATTTTCTGTTAGGGCGGATATATTGGAAAACTGAAGATTATAATCGAAGTATAGTTTATATGCGAAAAGCTCATAAATATGACCCGGACAATCTTAAAATATGGATATCTTTAGGTAACGTGTATAAACAAAAACAGGAGTTTGAAGAGGCGATTAGCTGTTATCAGCAGGTAGTAAAACTTGATCCTTCTATCGCTGAAAGTTATGCCAGTATTGGCGAGTGTTATTATAAGATGAATCAGTATTTTGAAGCTGTTCAGTATTTTGAAAAGTCTAACGATATGGGGTTTGATAATCCTGATGGCTTATATATGCTGGCGATGTCGTATCTGGAGCTAAATGATAGAGAAGCGGCTTTGGCTGAATGTAATACTCTTCGTGAAGCTAATCCGGAGTTGGCCGATGAATTGCTAGAATTTATAAAATATAAGACTTTTGATTGATTCAATAAAATTATGATTGATCCGCGGGTGATTCTTATAATTTTGTCTCTTGCTGTTAACGTGGTTCTTATTTATTTTCTTTATCGGGAAAGCCGGCGGCAACGATGATTGATAAATTAAGTCCTAAACAAAAAAAACATCGGTCAATAGGTGTTATCGTTTTCGGCTGGTCCGAAATTGTCATTGGCCTTCTTGGCAGTATCATGTTTCTTTTTAGTTTGCATTGGGTCGGGTTTAACGCTTTTTTTCTCATCAAAACATCTATCGAAGGAGTTTTTACCGTTGGAATTGATTTCAATCGCTTGTTTTTGGGGTCTTTGTACTGTTTAATGACTATACCGTTTGTAGTTATACTGTTTTTAGGTGCCGGTACTTTGCAGTGTAGACCCTATGCTCGCCGGAGAAATATGTTCTTTTTACCTTTTTTATTGGTCAGTGTTGTGATGTTCGCTTTAATCGGCTTTCCGGTTACCGAAAGTATTATGAATCAGAAATCCTGGTTGGTGACGATTATCCCTTTATGTTTTTTTAGTCTTTTTAAAATTTGGTTTTTTAATCGTCCGAACATAAAGAAACAATTCTCTCGGGATTAAACGGGCAAAATCATGAAGAAATGTCCTTTTTGCGCTGAAGAAATACAGGATGGCGCTGTTAAATGTAAACACTGCGGAGAATTTTTCGATGAGAAATCTTTGCAAGAAATTGCCCTGGCGAAGAAAACCGATAGGCTGGTGTTTAATCCTGAAGAAGCAGCAGAATATCTTAGAATCTCTAGGGAAACAATCGATGAATGGGTGAAGTTTAAGAAGATGCCTTTCTCGAAGCTGCCTGATAAAACGATAGTTTTTCA
The DNA here is from genome assembly GCA_028711575.1 of Candidatus Omnitrophota bacterium. Classification (GTDB taxonomy): domain Bacteria; phylum Omnitrophota; class Gorgyraeia; order Duberdicusellales; family 4484-171; genus JAQTSA01. Next base: position 11,040 of record JAQTSA010000062.1, read on the forward strand.
CAGAAGAGATATAGACAAGTGGATTTCGCAGAATAATATTACCGAATATCATAGATTTGTT
>JAQTSA010000192.1 GCA_028711575.1 Candidatus Omnitrophota bacterium
CAAAAATATTCTATTTCACTAGATGCTTCATGGGCAGTATCATAATTTTCTCCTGAACACATTAAGTTTCTTTCATGAACTTCATGCAATAAAACAAACTTTATTTCACGTAAAGTCAAATCATCATCTAGCCAAATTTCTCCAGCCGGAATAAAAGGATAAACTTTATCATGCCCCCCCTCTGTGAAATCTATGAAAAACAAATCCCTAACCAATCTACCATCCACAATCCAAACTTTAAGTTTTTTACTATACTTTTTTAATAATCTTTTATGCACAGATTCTGCACTTTCTTTTATTTTTCTTCTTGTTTCAATTCCTTTTCTTATTAAATAATCTTTTATTCTTTCTTTTCTTTCAACAGAATTAGCTTTATCAACTGCTTCAGAATATCTCAACCCTTTAGCCATTAATCTGTTTTCCACAAGCATATTAATTATGTAAAATTTTTCTTCTCCAGGAACTTTTTGCTTATCTATCCAAAATTCTTTTTCTGGGATAAAATTAAATCTATAATGTTGCCCATAATTAGTAAATTCTCGGTCAATCTTTGAACGGATATATTCTCCATCAACAATCCAAACCTTAAATCCAGAAGTTTCAGAAAATCTTTTTAAGTACGGCTTACCCCTTTTCATTTTATTTTTTAGAGAATAATACTGTTACTAAAAGATGATTTAAATATTTTTTTATCTAAAAAGATTTAGATCTTCAAAAAAACTATTCTTTTTCCAATATCTCACACCTTATATCCTGTTCTTCGCACAACTCTTTGAACTCTTTGGCATCTTCATCTACCCCAACAATAGAACCAAAATGCATTGGGATTGCCAAAGTAGGTTTTATTAATTTAGCTGCTTCTGCCGCTTCTTCAACATTCATTGTAAATCTCCCTCCAATTGGAAGAAGTGCGACAAATTCTTTTCCTGGTTGTTTATATCCAGTAAGCTTTTGCATCTCTGGAATTAAATCGCTATCTCCTGCATGATAAATCAAAAGATTGTTTATTTTCACCAAATAACCCACCCATGCTTCCTCTTTTGGGTGAAATTTTTTATCAACATTATATGCAGGCAAAGCAGATATTTTAACATCTCCCAAATCAAGTTCTTGTCCGGGCTCAATAATTTCCATCTTAATTGGTACATTAAATCGAGTAATTTTGCTTTGACAGTCAGCTGTTAAAATAATTTTTGTCCCATCTTGAATAATTTTCTCAATGTCTACAACACTACAATGATCATAATGACTATGGGTTATTAGAATTATGTCTGCTTTTTCAATTCCCCCCCGAATGTTATATGGGTCAATATAGATTGTTTTTGAATTTTTAATCAAAAATCCAGAATGCCCCAACCACTTAAGATTAACATCTCCAATTAACATAAAATAAAGGAAGAAAGATTACTTTTAAAGATTATTGTAAAAAGAAACTTCAAAAAGAATTATTATTTAAAAAATAAAAAATAAAAAGATGGTTGATTAAAATTCCTCATCACCAAAGTTCTCATCAAAATCTTCATCTTCTTCCTCTTCATCTTCAAAAGGTTCTTCTTTGATTTTAGGCATTGTTTTACCTCCAAATTTAAGTAAAATCATCTTTCTTCTTATATTTTTAAACATATCGTTACACTCAAAAATAGATAAAAAAGTCAAGAAAAGTTTAAAAAAGCAAAAATGCTAGACGATTACCAAAAAAGAATAAAATGGAATCAAATTCATATATTGATGCTTTAAGAAACTCTAAAACGAGCGATACAAAGATGATTTTATCTCCAAGAAGGCAAATTGTTGAAAAACAAAAAAGAAGGTGTTATATGTGTGAAAAAACATTGGAAAACATAACTTGCTATTTTTCTGTTGTAGAGGGGCCAGATATGAACACAGGAATAAATTCTAAAGAATTGAGAGCTATTTGTCCTTCTTGCTTTTTTGCATTAAAGGAAAATCCAACAAAGGAAGTAAAAAAATCAAAAGATGCAGAAAGAGAAAAGGAAAAAGCAAAACAAAAAAAACAGGATGAAGAAGAACAAAATTTATTCAAAGAACTTAAGCTTAAGCACAATACCAAAGACGAAATGTATGATCAGTGGAATTAATTATCATAAAAATCCCAAAGCAATTAATTATCTTAGTAAAATCAAATCTTGTTCAACACACTTACAAGTTAAAACTATTAGAACTGTTACAGATAACTAAAATTCTTAAAAAAAATCTAAGGACTAACTCTAGTCATTGTTCTTGGAAAAGGAATTGCATCTTTTATTGTATCTAGGCCACATATCCAGGAAACAACTCTCTCAACCCCCATGCCAAACCCCCCATGAGGAACACTTCCATATTTTCTTGTATCTAAATAAAAAGAATATTGTTCTGGTTTTTCTCCCACCTCAATTAATCTTTTTTTAATTTTATCTGGATCTGCTTCTCTCTCGCTCCCACCAATTAGTTCTCCATAGCCCTCTGGTCCAATAAAATCACATCCATTAACAACTTTAGAGTTCCCTTCTGTTTCTTTCATGTAAAATGCTTTAACTTCTTTAGGATAATTTGTAACAATTATGGGGGTGTCATATAACTTACTTAATTCATCTTCTTCAATTGTTCTCAAATCTTTTCCCCAGGGAATTTTAACTTTGCATTTATCTTTTAATATTTTTAAGGCATCATCATAAGTTATTCTTGGAAAAGGTTTTTTTACAGTAGGTTCTAACTTTTTAATATCTCTTTCTAAAATTTCTAATTCTGGTCTATTCTCATCTAAAATTCTTTTAACAATAGTTTTTACTAATCCTTCAC
>JAQTSA010000193.1 GCA_028711575.1 Candidatus Omnitrophota bacterium
TGCTGGTCCATCTTTATGAAATTTTCAATATTATCAGGATTCAAAAACATTCCTTTAACGACTCCATCAGCTTTATAGCCTCCCACCAAATCATCTACCATCTCTGCCGTATAGTCAACACTAGCTCCCACAACAATACCAGCTACAATACCTGAGCCAATACCACTGGCGACACCCCCGGCTCCGGCCAACAACCCCTGTCCTAAAGACGCACCCACTGCCGCCCCAACTGTAGAACCGGCCGCGTCTGCCGCTAAAGCAACAGCTAACCCTTTGATAACCGCTCGTGTTTCCTTACCTTTTTCGGCTCTGAGATAAGCGTCGGCTACATCATACCCGTAACCTAGCAATGTTAACGCTTTGAGTACCTTTGAAGTCCCTCGCCTTGGTTCGACAAGAGCATCAAGATCTAAAGACTTACCGGAACGCATTAGGCTATCATCCATCATCTCAACAAGTCGACGTTTATTCTCTATACCTATCCGATTAATCTCCTGCCGGGCCTGACGCACAAAATCATCCAAATCCTGACCTTTAAGAGCTTTTTTTAAAGCGGCATCATCATTTTGCCTAATGGCATCCTTGACTTTTGCCGCCTTTACATATAAAAGGTTGTCTTTTACCGGATATCCCCTAACCGCCGCTTCCTCATCCATCATCCGTCCGAGCATCTTGGCGGTAAGCTCATCTTGCTGACTCTTGTTCAAGCCTTGGATATGGCCTTTGAATTTAAGTTCAAAATCGGCATCAAGCTTGGATATCCTGCTTAAGCGGTTATACTTTGCTTGACTCAAATCCTCAATCACATTTTCTGCCGGCTGATCACGCAATATCGCGGCTTTACCGTCTTCAAGAATCATTTCTCCTTTTGCATCATACCGTACGATGTCAGCCTTTGCTTTTTGTTTGTTGAGCATATAGGTTACCTCCAAAGAACGCTGACCGGAAGACCCCGGATACGATTCATGCACAACTTCAGGAAATTTTCTTTTAAAATCATCGCTCATATACCCGTTTGGGTGGCGGGGAAAAACAGTAACTTCGCTGTCTCTGAGAACTTGGTTTACCTCAACATAATCAATTTCACCGGAAGCAGAGACAATATCACCTCTTGTACGTTCAGCCCAGCTAACTAAAATATCACTGGTTACATCTTCAACCACTTCAGTTCTCGCAAAGATAGTAGCGTCTATATCGGCATTAGCCCCGTCAATAATAAAATTAACAGGGTCACTACTTTTATAAGCTAAAGGTTTTTTCCAACCGCCGGTAGGAACCATAGCCTCAACAGGCTTGGCGGTTTTTTTTGCAGCACCGGCAACAGCATCCCGCCAACACTCCTCAAAAGCGTTATATCGATGCTCAACAATTTTGTGTGCTAACTCAATCTTGTCCGGATCTCCACTTTTAGCAAGGGCAATAACTAGACTTTTTGAATCTGCCCATTTCCCATAAAGTTTCATCGCTTTAGAAGTGTCAAACCCTGATTCCAGCATTGAGGATATAGTTGAGGCAACATTCTCTCCATAGACAAAAAATGCTGTTACAAAAACTAGCATAAACAAGTAGATAATCTTAATATTTTTTTTATTGTTCATAAAAACACTTTCTGACATACAAAAGAGCTAAGTTATTAATTAGTTTATAATCTTGAGCTCTAAGCCTGTTGTTTTCGCGGCTAATTGTCAATTATTTAGCGTTTTGCCGATTCGGTAATAGGTGACCCTGATAATTCGTCCCCATTAATCGCCTGTTTTATTTGAGTCAGCACGACCGACAAAAAAGCAGCGAAAAAAAATGTCACTCCTGTTATTTTAAAACTTTCCTCAATTACCTTGATCAGAGGACTATCCTGGTTAATCATATCAAAAACAACCATCCCCCCGAGACAAAAGACGCCTAAAACGCATAACAAGATAAAATCTCTATACCTTGAAATCTCTTTCCAAAATTTCAAAGCTATAATTATTCCAACTATACCAAGTAAAGCAAAGAACAAACCATCCAAGTTAAAAGATTGCGGGTCTTTCCCGAGCATTCTAACCGAAGGCGTGTCCATACCCTCATGCATCATAAAATACTCATCCATAGAAAGATAAAAGAACCCAAAAAACGAAATGATCCAGAAATTAAAACGCTTTTTTAGATCCGGGCATTGGTTCCAGACAAAAGATGCAATAAATGCGCATAAAGAAGTTAAACCTAAAAGCAGTGCCGAGATGAAAGTGACTGCCTGTCTTTCCTGGAAGTAAAAATAAATATTATTTTTACCGTATCCGGCAATGACAGATCCAGAGATTAAAATAATATTAAAAATCAAAACGTAAATAATTTTTCCTGAGATTTTCATACCCCCCCTATTTTTTCGCATTTTAATTGCCGATATCTCGATTCCACTCGTTTAAATAAAACCAAAAATAATCAACAAAACTATCAAAGATGAGGAATTCTTAATTTTTAATTTCGTGCTTACTTTAACAACTTCTTCCTAAATATTTGACGCTCAACGCATTTTTTTTTACTGCACTTAACTTAGAACTTAAGGTTTCCGAAAAAAATAAATGGTAATGGTTAGAAATTAAACAGTAGGTAAAAAAATTAAACTTACATTTTTCTTTCGTCCGAAAAAAGTAATCGAAAAATTTTTCAAAGTCATAATCGCCAATGATTAGATTCTTCCGATTATCACCCCGGCTGGTTATATGATAAAAAAATTTTTCAGCTTGCAATCGATAAGGGCGGACCATGCTACTATTT
>JAQTSA010000063.1 GCA_028711575.1 Candidatus Omnitrophota bacterium
TCCTGAGTATTATAGTAACGCCCGGGATAAGAATTAAAGTTGATATATCCGATAGCTTTACCTTCTATACTGTAAACCGTGGATATTTTTTCATCGTCAAGAACATTAGTAAACCCTAAATAATTACCTTCCGGACTATAACAGCTGTAGGTAGCATAAGCGAACAAATTACAACAAACAACAAGAAAACCGAACATAAATATAATAACTTTGTTTTTCATGTTTTTCCCTCTCCCTTTTATTAAGCCGTTAGCTATTCATTCAAATTTGAATATAACATAAAATTAAAGTTAATTGCCAGTTCAAAAGCCCGGCCGGTGTTGGTTTACAACAAAAAACAGAGTTTAAATCCTTCTAAAAAAAGTCATAACAACTTTTAATTCAATGAGTAACGCAACAAGGCCCCCCACCGATAGATTGAGCAGACCTTGCGGCCGGGGTTTTTAAAATGGTATATTTACGGCAGTTATTTAATTTTCCGGTTCTTGCCGGACTACCAGGAGGCAATGATGTTAAAAAAAATAAGTTTTTGTATAGCGGTTATAGTTGTATCGCTCAGCTGTGTAACGCATGAATTATTCGCTAAAAATGAAATTGAGCATATTCCAAGTAACATCCCGGGCGTACGCGGAGATTACACTTCTAAGTTCGCTTTACTTTATGTCGGAATGCCGAAAGAATATCTTAAAAATACCGGCTATATCAAAGGAAATCTCCTAGACCACTATAAGGGAAACGGAAAAGAATATTTTGTTTTTTCTAATTGGAAAACTTTTCAGAGAAATGATACTCTAACCGTTGTCGTTGACTCCAACGGATATGTCATTCGCTGGTTTAAAGGTTTTAACCGAAAAAACTATCCTTCAATACCGGTCGCTAAAGTAGATGCCTGGATGAAAGAATAACTCTTATTTTTTATTTTTTATTTTTTTAAAACCGGGTGTCTTAACCTCTGTTTTTGGTATATAATATTAGTTATGTTAGAGAAATTAAATAGCTTAGAAGATTTTTATGCCTTGATGTTTAAGACAAGGGATATCCGCCGTAAAGCGGTAAATATTTACTTAGACAACAAAAACACCTTCCCCGACAAAGAGGCCGATCGTATAGCTGAAGAACTGCTTGCCATCGCCAAAACAATCAGTAAAAAAAGTATAAAACCAAGAGAATGCCGTTTAACCCTCAAAGAAAGTCAAACTATCAAAATTAACACCAATTATGAACTGACCGAATTAAAAAAAGACATCTTTTTCGTTACCCGAAATCTCGGGACTTTTTTAGAATCTTTAAGTGACAGGCGCCCCAACTTTGAAACAGAAGTTTCGCTCTTAACAAAAGCTTTAAAGGGACGCTTTTTTGAAAACTTCATAACCGACAGAGACGGAACAATTAACAATTACTGCGACCGGTACGCTTCTTCAATTCAATCAATATACAACGCCTTATTTCTAACAGCCTTTGCTCAAAGAAAAACTAAAAACTCAGTCATTCTGACTTCCGCTCCGCTTGAAAATATAGGGTTAGTCGATGTCAGTACTTCACCAAAAAAGGTTTTCATTTACGCCGGATCAAAAGGCCGGGAATATTTGGATCATCAGGGCCAAAGATTCCAATACCCAATTGAAAAAGAAAAACAGGAAAAACTTAACTCTCTAAACGCTAAGATAAAAGACTTAATCGATCAGCCTAAGTACAAGATGTTTTCACTTATTGGCTCTGGGTTACAGTTTAAGTTTGGTCAAACAACTCTCGCCCGACAAAATATTTCTAATAGCATTGACCGCCAAGAATCAATTGACCTGCTTAAAACGATAACTAAAATAGTAAATGACCTTGACCCTAAAGAAAAATTTTTCCGAATAGAAGATACCGGACGAGATATTGAAATAATCTCAACCATCGAAGATAAAGACAAAACAAAACCCGGCGCCTTAAAAGACTTTAATAAAGGAACCGGAATGGATTTTCTCAACGAAACCCTAAATTTAGGCCTGGAAAAAGGATATAACCTAATCTGCGGAGACACTTTCTCCGACCTGCCAATGGTAGAAGCTTCTATGAAAAAAACAAAAGATACCGTCGCGATATTCGTAACAAAAGATGATTCTCTTAAAAGAGCCGTGCGAAAAATTTGCCCTGACTCTTTCTTTGTTTCGGAACCGGACTCCTTAGTAACAGCCCTTAAGCTAGCGGCGGATTATAATACTTAACTTTTTATTTCAGAACTTTTAATGGATAGACCCTCTAACTTTTTAATGGTGTTTCATGGCGCAAGCGCGAGTTCTTTAGTTGAAGAGATTCTTTCTCTCGATGATCGGGTTTATGTCCCCTCTTTTGAGCCGCTTGAGAACTATCACAACCATAACCGTGATATGTCACGAAAAGAAAAAATAAATTGGTTAAAATGCCTTTTTAGTCTTACTGATAAAACAGACGACCTTTTCTCTAAGTTTAATAGATTGCATCTCGTAAACAAAAAGATCCCGTTACAGCCGATCACAAACAAAGATATTTTATCCGTCGGGATAAAGATGCGCCTTCAATCCTTATACCAGGCAAAATTTAGAAAAAATTTTTCTGACAAATTGCTTAACCGGGTTCGGTTACTGACTCGATACGATTGGCTTGATAATTACAATGATTTATTCACTCTAATAAAAGAGCGAAACGTAAAAATAATTTACTCTTATCGCGACAACATTTTAAAACAGACACTTTCAAATTATCGCCGGGTTTATGAAAAAAAAGGTCAATTTTTCAGTGACCATTCCCAAAGCACGATAAATATCAAACTTTTCAAAACAATGCTTTCCTACGCTGAACACATCAATATATTAGAAAAAAGGTTTTTGTTTTTAGCTAAAAGGAAACAAGTTCCGATACTTAAGCTAAACTACGAAGACATCTTATCCGATAAAGAGAAAACTCTCGCTAATTTATTCGCCTTTCTAAAACTAAAACTAGTCAACGGCCAATTAAAAAATCTAATTGCCAGATCCAGTTACAAAAAAGCGACAAACGACCAGCTGTCCCAAGCTATCAATAATTATTCAGAGTTCTATACCTATTTTCAAAAGACAAGTTACGCAAGATTCCTAAAGTAGATTGTAACAGCAGTTTAATTGCCACCAAGTTGAAAGATATACTGATTGGTCTGTTCTAACTCATAAGCGTTGTTTTGGACGGCAAAAAGTTCTTTAGCTTTCTCTAATTTTTCGCGGCTATGCTCAAGCAATCCGATATCAGCGTAAACTAACCCTAAATTTCGATAAGCCTTAGCGTAATCCGATTTTTTCTCAATAGCCTTTCCAAAAAAAACAAGAGCGTTATTCGTCTGCCCCAGGCTCGTATAAGCCAAACCAAGATTGTTATAAGCCTGGTAACAATCGTTATCAATATCAATAGCTTTAGCAAAATAAGAAATCGCCTCCCGATACCGCCCCAGCTCATTACAAACAAGACCGAGATCATTGTAAGCATAGCTGTAACTGGGATCCATCGTAACAACCTTAGTTAACGATAATAAAGCGTCTTCGTACTCTAAAGCACTGATTTGGGCTGCTGCTAAACAGCAGTAAAGGATCAAAGGTTTTTGAGGGTAAGTCAACGCCGCTTTAACTTCTTCTACCGCCCGATACGGCCGGCCTTCCACAACAAGAATCTCGGCCTGAACCAGCAGATTAGCAATCTGCTGATCAATTTCACCTTTTTCGAAAGATTCAATAATTTTCAATAACCGAAAACAAGATTCGCTGTATCTTGCCGCGTTTAGGCTCTCTTGAAAAATAGATTTAGCTTGCGGCCAATTCTTTTCAGCGGCAAGATTTAAACCATAGCGAAACTGAGAAACTAACTCTTTCGGCGCCTCAAATAACGGGTTATCATCAATAGTGTCTATCTTGTCTAAAGAATAAGTTAAAATAACACCGCCCTCATTAAGCTTAATCAAAGAATCAGTTTTTTCGACGATTTCGGCTTCAACCGTTTTGCCGGATAAAAATTTAATCACCGAAGCAAAAGAAACATCAAACACAAAAAAGAATAAAAACCCGGAAATTATAAGTTTCTTAACCATATATTCACTTTAAAAGTTGTTGATTAATCCCTGATATTAATTTACCACACAAAAAGCTTAAGACAAAATAAAAAACTTACAAACTTACAAACTTTCTTCTTTTAAGTCGATATACCCATCTTTAACCCGGGAAATGCTTTTACAAATGTTGGTCTTAATGTTAAAGCGCGGGTTATCTGATTGAAATTGCCTGATCAACTCTTTAATATAAGCCCGTTTAGAAAATTCGGCAAAAGCGCATTCACAAACCCGTCGGCCAAAATCATTTTCTTCAGCAAAAGCGTTCAACAACTCTTCTTCAACATAACAAAACGGTCGAATCAATGTCAGTCGGCCCTGAAAAAGTTCCTGTCTTGGGTTCATAGCTGAAATTTGGCCATTATAAAAAAGGTTCATTAGAATTGTCTCGGCGATATCGTCCTTGTGATGCCCGAAAGCGATTTTGTTACAGCCTAAATCGTCGGCCATTTTAAAAAGTTTTTTTCGTTTGTTCCAGGAACACCAAAAACAGTTGGTCTTTGATTGATCATCTAAAACGTCAATTCTTCCAAAATGGTAGTTAACCTCAAGCTTTTCAAAAAACTCAATCAAATCGCCGTCAAGAGTATCGTTACTCGGGTCAAAATCTGTCGCGATATGCCCGGCAAAAAGGTCAAACTGAACCGGCGCCCATTTCTTTAATTCAGAAAGGATACGCAACAAAGAAAGACTGTCCTTACCGCCGGAAACCGCCACAAGGATCCGGTCGCCGGTTTCAATTAAATTGTAGTCACCGATAGCTTTACCGGTTTTAGAATTTATTTTTTTGCCGATTTTACTTAAGTTACGCATTTTTTAAAATTCGAGAAAAGACAATATATCGTTTTAACTATCTTAACGGGCAAGCCCAAAAGTTTGAGCGAAAAAATTAACTATCGTTCGCCAGTTCTGATTGAAAAGGTTCATCGGTATGGTGTGTCCCATACCCTGATCTATCTTCGAGCGGAAAGGTTTGCCTAACTCTTTAAACCATTTCTGAATAGTATACAATGTATTAATCGATTTATCTTCGGTTCCCGACAAAATATAGGTTGTTGGTAAAGACGCGGCGTTTGATTTAGTAAACCCGGCCGGTAAGTACCCGGAATTAACGACCAAAGCAGTAACCCGTTTGTCCCAAGAAGCGACACGAAGAGCGATACCTCCACCCAAAGAATAACCGACAACACCAATCTTTGTCTTATCAGCATTAGGAATAGTTTGAGCGTAATCTATCGCTTTAATAAAAGTCTTAACCCAATTTTGTTTTTGACTATCGAAATAATGAACATTTATCGCGATCATTCCCCGATTCATCAAGCTTTGAGCAAACCCTTTATAGCGAACAGCCCTATCGCCTTTAATTCCCGCGGCCCCGTGAATAAGGATAACTACCGGCCGTTTTTCTGTTCCGGCGCCGGGATTATAAACGTCGATCCGCACCCGTTGGCCTAAAAACTGTAAATGATCAACGCTTAAACCGTAAGCAACCTCAACCTTTTTTTCAAAAGACTCAATCTCATCTTTAAAATATTTTATAGTAACGCCTTGAAAATCAAGTTTAAGGTACTCGGCAGTTTCTTCAACTATTTTTCCGGTTACAGTTTTACCGGATTTAAGAGTCAAAGTATCGGCTGACGCGACAGGCAAAAACAGAACTAAAAGTATAAATATTAAACTTTTTTTCATACGACTAATAGGGTTAACTTATTATATCCTAAAAGAAACTGTTTATCTAGACCAAACTATAAAACCCTTCTCAAAGATTCCACGACGAATAAAATCAAAAAAAAGACCCTTGATTTCCAAGGGCCTTTTTATAAAAAACATAATAAGTTTAAAAATCTACTTTTTAGTTAAACCTTTTTTGTTAAGAGTAATGATCAGCTTACCGTCTCGATTCTCGGTTTTCATTGTTGAAACGTCGGCATTGTTAGGAAGAGGAATTGTCCGCAAAAAAGAAGCGTAACTTTTAGAACTATAATAACTATTTTCAGCCTCTTTGACTTTTTCTTGTTTACGCTGCCCTTTAACCGTGATGACTTCCCTGTCGATTTGGACATCAACTTTAGCTTCATCTAAACCGGTCATATCCAAAACGATTACGTACTTATCGTTTTCTTCTTTAATTTTAAAATCGTTATCAAAAGACATATCGCTTTGGAAAAGGCCTTGGTTCATGGATTTTCTAAGATTCAACGATTCTTGAAACATCTTATCCATCTTATCCTGCATCAGAGAAATTTCTTTATAAGGGTCCCAGATACCAGGATCATCTGATGAAAAATCAGAACCCGCAGCTTGGTCAATTAACGACTGGTTTTTCTCCTCAAGAATTTGGACTTTTTTCTGTAAAACTTCAATTTGTTTTTTTAAGTCACTGACAGAATCTTGCTTTTCCTCAGAAAACCCAAAAAAGGTTAAAACGGCCGATCCTAAGACCAAAACCAGAACAAAAAAGGCAACGAGCTTTGTTTTTTGTTTCATAACAAGCACCTCCTTTTTTTAAAAAAGATGAATATCCGTATATCTTTTACCGATAAACCGGCGATTTAAAAAATATTTATCACAAAAAATAAATTTTGTAAACTCATTTTTTTGAGAGTATCAGAGGCAAACCACAACTTTAGAATTTAGCTCGTTGACAGCCTTAGCCGACTGGAATAAGACCGCTCTTGACCTCCTCTTACAGCTTTTACAACTGCAGTCGGGCTGATTAAAAAAGCTTTTTCGATTTCTTTATTAATAAAGCTGATTTACCTTAACAACATATATCTGTGATCATCTGCATCTCCCATGAGCCATGAGCTCACGAGCTATCAGCTATGAGCTATGATCCAAACATTCATCCGACCTTGACTTCCACTGAATGCTCGACTCGATCATCAATGAGCCGCACTTCCATTTCCTTCTGCGCGACGCCATCAACCTGAATAGACGTAATCCGGCCTGACGAGCTTAAACACACAAAAGTAATATGATAGAAGGTCTCCCTGTAGCGATAATGCAGCTTCCAAGACGACCATTTAGCCGGAAGGCACGGCTCAAAATAAAGCCTGTCCACTTTTAACCGGATTCCCAGCAAATGTTTCACGATGAGCTGATACATCCAAGACGCGGACCCAGTATACCAGGTCCATCCCCCGCGTCCGGCAAGACCGTCCGAAGCATAAACATCTGCGGCCATAACGAACGGCTCAACTTTGTAAACAGCGCATTTATCGGCAGTGTCAGAATGAAGCACCGGATTGATCATATTGAGCAACTCCCACGCCCGCTCTTTATCCCCTAAGACCGCAAAGGCGATCGCCGCCCAAACAGCGGCATGGGTGTACTGCCCTCCGTTCTCCCTCACCCCGGGAACATAACCCTTGATATATCCCGGACTGGGAAAAGCCTTGTTAAAAGGCGGATCAAACAGTTTCACGACCGAATGTTTCCTGTCAACAAGATGCCGGTCCACCTGATCCATGGCTGTTCGAGCCCGTTTTAGCTGAACCGCCCCTGAAAGGACTGCCCAGGACTGAGGAATCGAATCGATACAGCATTCGCTGTTCCGAGAAGAGCCTAGAAGATCTCCATTATCAAAAAAAGCTCGCAGATACCACGCACCGTCCCAGGCGTGCTTTTCAATATTCTTAGCTAGTTTGCCTGCTTCCTCAACGCAGAACTCCGAAAAATCCTTGTCCTGACACTGAACTGCTAAAGCCGCCATTGAGTTAAGAACATCAAACAGAAAAAAAGCAAGCCATATACTTTCACCTTTTCCTTGATGTCCGACAAGATTCATTCCGTCATTCCAGTCGCCGCTTCCCATCAGAGGAAGGCCATGAACGCCAAACTTTAACCCCCGTTTAACGCTTAAAACACAATGCTCGTAAAGAGTTCCAACTTGAGCGGACACTCTCGGTATATCTAAATAAGACTCTTCTTCCGGCTTGACCAGAGGCCCTTCCAAAAATCCAATTGATTCATTAAGCACGCCCGTGTCGCCTACCTCCTCGACATATAAACAAGTCACAAACGGAAGCCATAAATAATCGTCAGAACACCGGCTTCGAACTCCGCGACCGGAAGGCGGATGCCACCAGTGCTGAACGTCTCCCTCAACAAACTGGTGTCCGGCAAAGGTCAGCAATTGTTCTCGGACCATTTCCGGCTTTGAATGGATCAGCGCCATCACATCCTGAAGCTGGTCCCGAAAACCGAACGCGCCGCCAGACTGATAAAAACCGCTTCGTCCCATGAGACGACAGCTTATGACCTGATACTGCAGCCACCCGTTGACGAGAAAATTTATCGAGGCGTCGGGCGTTTCCAGATACACCGCTCCCAAAGACCGTTTCCAGAATTCCCAAACATTTTCTAGTTCCTGACGCGCGGCATTGTTACCGCTAAAGCGCCACACGATGTCCCGCGCGCGATCTGCCGTTGTACCCGCGCCAAACGTAAAGATAACCTCTTTTTCCTGACCGTCTTCAAGCTCCAGCCTAACCTGCATAGCAGCACAAGGATCCATCCCCGCGCCCACGTTCCCGGAAAGTCTGTCCCGGCGCATCACCAAAGGCGACGCCATCGTCCCGTTCCTCCCAATGAACTCAACCCGATTCCCGCTAACAAAACGCGCCGTCTGGTTGACGTCCATAAAAACAACTCTCTCAGAAAACTCTTTGTTATAAGGATTCCTGGCAAAGAGAGCACCGCTTTTGGAATCAATCTCGGTAACAATGTGCGTATGGTACTTATCCCGAACTGTCCCCATAACGAGATCACAATATGCCGTCGCAGAAAGCTTCCTTCGACGTCCGGAGACATTCCTGATCTTCAAGATCGAAAACTTGATGCTATCCTTGATAGAAACAAAGACCGTCAGTTCCGAAACAATCCCGCTTTCGACATGTTCAAAGATGGTATATCCGAATCCATGACGCGCGGTATAAGTTGTTTTACCCATTGCCGGAAGCGGGGTCGGAGACCAGAACCGTCCGCTCTCCTCATCGCGAATATAAAACGCCTCCCCGGACATATCAGAAACCGGATCGTTCAGCCAAGGCGTCAAACGAAATTCGTGCGCGTTCTCGCTCCAGGTATAGGCGCTTCCACTTTCCGAAACCACAGTACCAAAATACCGATTAGCCAGCACGTTGACCCACGGAACGGGAGTAGCCCTCGAATGTGATGTCGTTATAACATATTCTCGTCCATCGGCGGAAAACCCGCCCACGCCATTAAAATAAACCAGATCGGGCCGCTTTGCAGGACCTCTTTCCTCCGGTTCAGGGTTTTCTTCCCGAACAGGCATAAACGGCAAAACGTTAACCGTCAGCGGCGTAATATCCTTAAGTTGCTCAGCCAGCGTGCCGCCGCGATCAGAAATAATTATCCGAGCCACTGTTTGAATAAGAACCCGATCCTCTTCAGACATATGATCCCCGCGCCGTAAAAAAACACCGCCTTTCTGATTAATTATTTTTTTGGCATTCGCGACGATTAAGTCGTTGATCATTACCCCCAGATTATCCCGATAAATAGAACTATCTTCATTCCATATAACCAAATCTACCTGAAGCCCCTTCATCCGCCAATAAGCATGCGCTTTCAACATTTGCCCGATCAGTTCAATGTTGTACTGATTTTCGATACGCACAAGAACGATTGGCAAATCGCCCGAAATACTATACCCCCAAAGATCCGACTGCCCCCTATGATTCTGACGTAATACACTTGCGCTCGCTCTCCACCAGGGATTAGCATATAAAATCGCGCTGGCAAGACGTCCATAAAGCTGGGCATCCGCTTCTGTCGCGTTGATCTGCTGTAAGGCAACCTGTCCGTTTGTCCATGCCAGGTTAAAGACACGATCCGCGAGATTGCGGTCTCTATATTTTTCCATAAAAGGCCGGGCGGCTTCCCGGCTCTCGCACATTCCCGTCACATAATCAATCACAACCGACTCCTCAGGCGCCAATTCAATCTGGTTGCGTATCGAAACTATTGGATCGAGAACAGCTCCCTCGCTATCCGAAAGCCGGCCCTGTTCTTCCATCGCTACCGGATTGGCTACCGTACGCCTTCGCCCGATAAATCGGCTGCGATCCGTTTCATAGCTAGCCCCTAAAGCCATCCCCCCATGAACCGCCATAAGATGAAACAACCATGGAAACTTTTCTGAATCACACTTGGGCCGACGATGGCAAAGAATCGCCTGGAAAGATTTGATTATCTCGGTCTCGACAAAAAGGTTGCTGAACGCTCGGTGAGCCTGGTCGCTTGCGGAATCATTGAGAACAACTTCGGCGTAACTGGTAACTTCAATGACACGCCTTTCAGTAGACCGATTACTGATCGTCACCCGGCGCAACTCAATGTCATCTTCAGGAGAAACCGCGATCTCAGTATGGGTCTCGATCTTATGGTCCCACCGTTTAAATTCCACCCAAGCCTGAGAGAACAAAGCTTCATAGTTATGAGGTTTTTTTTGTGTAGGCTGATATGCCGCGGACCAAAACTGGCCGGACTCCGCATCGCGGAGATAAATAAATGTTCCGTCATTGTCCAGAGCCGAATCTTCGTTCCATCGTGTCACAGAAATATCTTGCCAACGGC
>JAQTSA010000064.1 GCA_028711575.1 Candidatus Omnitrophota bacterium
ATTTTGTTGACGAACAAATTGATATCGGGCCGATAATTCTGCAAGGCTCACTTAAAATAAATAACGGGGAAAGTCTGGATTGTCTAGAATCAAGAATTCATAAGCTGGAACACAAATTGTATCCGCAAGCGCTTGAGCTCTTGGTTAATAACCGTCTTAAAGTCAAAGGGCGAATGGTCAATCTAGTCTGATTCTTTTGCAGATTATTCTTAAACTGCTAGGGAATATATCTAAGAATTTCGTCTATCTTTTTTGCGTTTGTATAATCGTTTATATCTGTAAAAAGTCTTTTTGCTTTTTCAAAATATATTCTGGCTTTTTCATGTTGGGACGTAAAGTAATAAACTTTAGCTAAACCATTTTGGACATCAGGGGAATCGGGAATTATAGCTAAAAGTTCTAGAAACAACTTTTCAGCTAAATCGTATTTAGCTTGTTGAAGATATGTTAAAGCCAAATGGTAGAGGGCTTTTGGATTGTTTTGCTCCAAGGATAAAGCCTTTTTGTATTGGACAATTGATTTGTTTGGCTCATTAATATTGTTATAACATATTCCTAGGCTAATGTATGCGCTAATAAAGTTGGGGGTTAACTCTATAACTTTATTATAAGACTCAATTGCTTCTTTGTATTTACCTGAGGAAAATAAGCTAGAGGCAAGGCCGTAATGAAGTTCTGATGACTCGGGGTTTGATGAGAGGGCTTTTCTGTAATTTTTCACAGCTTCTTGGTTGTTTCCCATTGCTAGATGTATTTCAGCTGAAGCTATTTCTGAGTCTGGATTATCTTGGATGAGATCTAGTGCTTTTTTATAATAGGTGTTGGCTAGAGTTTTTTCTCCTAAAGCGGAATGTGCTTGTCCGAGGCTTTGATATATAAAACTATCATTAGGACTTGTTTCGAGTGCTTGTCTGAGGTTTGTTAGAGCATTTGCATAATCATCAAGGTAAAGGTAAGTAAGCCCGATGAACTTTTTCAGACTTGGGTAGTTGGACTTTATTTTTTCAAGTTGCAAGAACTCAGAGAGCGCGTTGCTGTAATCATGTGACAGAAAATAACTTCGAGCTATATTATAATATGTCTCATGATAAAGAGGATCTATTTCTTTGGCTTTGAAAAAAAATGATCGAGCTTTATTCCCGTCTGGTTCCTGATCCTGGAGAATATTGCCCATATAATTTAAGGCAGAGATGTTTTCTGGCATTATTTGTAATGTCTTGCTATAAAACTTCTCAGCTAAGTCTAGTTTGTTCTCGTCAAAATATCTTTGTGCTAGGTTCATGTAGAAAGAAACATTAATTAACGTTTGGAGATTCCCGGAGTTTTTATCTGGCGGGGGATTGATTAGGGTTGTTTTTCTTTTTTTCTTGTCGGGATAAATATTGGTTGTTTTTTTTGTTTGCTCATCAATAAGTCTTATAAGGGATATATCTGTAAATTCAGAATAGATGTCTAAAATATTTTGAGATATCTTGATAATCTTTTTCCTGGGTATACTAAGACCTTTGGTGTATTTAATTGTTTCAACATCGAAAGTTACTTCAATGGTCCCTTCAATCGTTTTAATGTCAATATTGTTTATTTTGTAGTTTTGTGCTGTTTCTGGTTGGGAAAAAGTTTGTATTATGTTTTGCTCGATTACTAAAGATATGTACTCAGACATGGGGATGTCATACTTTTTTATATGTTTTCCCGTTAGGTCATTTAGTGCTTTTGGACTATAATTGAAGAAAATAATGGAACGTTGGCTGTTTTCTCCCATTGAGATCATACCCATTTGTACTTTTATCGCATCAGGTATGAATTGGATATTGTATATATCAATGCCTATTTTCTTTGTCTCAGACATTATGAAACAGTAGAATTTAGGTGGTGTGTCTATATTTAAAAAAGCTCGAATAATTGCTTGATGTATTTGTCTTTGTTGCTCAGATATTTTTTCGTTTATTTTTCCTTCAGTGTCTATAAACCATTCACCTTTTTCGTTTATAAGCTCAAGGGGTGCGTATATCCAAATTGTGTCTCCTTTTGCTGTGACTTCTACGTCGAGATTGAATTCGGTTTTAGTAATGCTTTTTATGACTTTTTCGATTTCCTGGGTAGTATAAGATGGGGGTATGCTACAGCCAATTACTAACAATAAAAATATGCCTACGGTAATTTTTTTTATAGTTATCATCACTAGACATTGTGGGATGAGATATCGCCGTTGGTTTGGTGTTCGTTGAAAATATTTGTTAATTCTAGTTGAGTAAGTTCTTCTTTTTTCAATAGCTCGGCGGTTAGATAGTCGAATAATTTGATTTTAGATTCAAGTATCCTAGTTGCTTCTTTGAGGCATTCTTGTAAAATATTTTGGGTTTCCTCATTTAGTTTTGTTTTCATTGTATCGGAAAGATTATCTTTTACAGAATTGAAATCGCCAATGAAACCATTTTTACTCATACCTAGTTGCCAGATCATAGCTTCTGCTATTTTCATCGCGGAACGAAAATCAGAAGTAACACCTGTTGTAGTCACGCCAAGTTTTATCTGTTCAGCTGCGTATCCAGCTAATGCGGTTTTTATGTCGCCCAACAAGGAATTTTTGTCACCTCCGATATGATCATCTTTTGAGGCATACCAAGCAACACCTAGTGTACCTTTTCTTGGTATTATCGATACTTTGAAGGGGAATTCCTTTTTACCGGAAAAATAGCCAACAATGATGTGACCGACTTCATGATAAGCTGTGGCTTTAAGTTCCTGATCACTTATCTTAAGCTTTCTCTTTAATCCAAGAGTTATTCTTTCACGAGCTTCGTCCATTTCCGTTAACCCAATCTGAGGTTTATTGTTCCTTGCTGCTAAAAGGGCACTTTCTTTGATCAAATTGGAGATGTCTGCTGGGGAAGAACCTTGAGTTATTCCAGCGAATTTTTCCGTATCAATTTCTTCTCTGTTGTAGGCGACTTTTTTTAGGTAATATTCAAAAATCTTTTTTCTTTCTTCAAATGTCGGCAAATCAATATAAATCTTTCTATCAAATCGGCCAGGTCGAAGTATTGCAGGATCGATATGAAGTTCGTCCATATTTGTTGCGCCGATTACGACAATATTATATTGGACATCTTTTTCTTTTAGACCGTCTAGTTCTACCAAAAATTGGTTTAAAGTTTGATTATGTTCCCGGGTACCTCCGAAACCTAAATCCTGAGACCTTCTAGCGCAAAGGGCGTCAATTTCATCGATGAAAATTATACAACCACCTTTAGATAGGGCTTGTTCTCTGGCTTCTTGGAATAATTGTCGAATTCTTGATGCTCCTACACCGACAAACATTTCAACAAACTCAGAACCAGATTTGGCAATAAAGGGTACTCCGGCTTCCTGGGCGATGGTCGATGCTAGGTAAGTTTTACCACATCCTGGCGGTCCGAACATTAAAAGACCTTTGATTATTTGTCCGCCGACCTTTTTAACTAAAACTCGGTCTTTAATCAGGTTTACAATTTCTTTGGCTTCTTCTTTAACTTCTTCCATTCCGATAATATCATTCCAGGTTATTGTTTTCTCTCTTTTTTCATCGCTAGTAGAATAAGTTAATCGTGTTTTTCCATGGTTATCGAATATCTCCTGGAGCTCGTCATAGTCTAATTCTTCTTCAAGCAACAACTGTTGAGCAATATCTTCAAGAATGTCTTTTTCTTTTCTCAGGACTTCGTTGATTTCTTTCAGACAATTATTTATTATATCTTCTTTGTCTCTGTCGGAAATATGGTTGAAGGATGTGTTAGACGATTTCAATCCACTAGGGCCAGATGTTCCCATGCCCCAGGTTGTTACCATTAATTCTGCCAATTCATTGGCTTTTCTTAAGTCATCACCTACTCCGGCGGAAGTAGAACCAAACTTTATTTTTTCTGAAGCGTATCCTGACAGAAGCATTTTTATTTTGCTAAGCAATAATTGCTTGTCGGGAATAAATCTTTCTTCTTTTTCGACGACCCAGGTAACTCCGGCATTTTCTTTTCGAGGGATAATAGTGGCTTTAAAGACATCAGATGTCGGAACCAACAAATAGGTTATAAGAGCGTGTCCTGCTTCGTGGTAAGCGGCTATTTCTTTGTCTTTTTCCGAAAGGGTGATTTGCTGTTTTATTCCCAGAGATATCCTTTCCCGGGCTTCGTTGATTTCCTCCCAGCCAATTTTTTGTTTTTTGTTACGAGTAGCTATTAAATCTGATTCGCGTATAATGTTTTCAATATCAGCGGGGGTGTTATTTACTGTTAAACGGGCGAACTTATCAATGTCAATTTTTTCGTCATCAAATCTGACTTTATTAAGATAGTAGCTTATTATTGCTTTACGGTCGATAAGACCGGGAAGTCCTACATGAATTTTTCGGTCAAACCTTCCTGGCCGCATAAGGGCGGAGTCAAGTTCGTCTTCGTTAGTATTAGTGGCGGCAAGTATTATTATGTTATCTTCACCGGTGCTTAATCCGTCCATTTCAGCGAGTAATTGGTTAACTGTGGCGTTATGGTCCATTCCTGCACCCATCCCGTTTGGAACGACTCTGGATCGTGCAATCGTGTCGATTTCATCAATAAAGATGATACAGCCACCCTTAAGTTCCGATAAACTTCTTGCTTCTTTGAACAAACTTTTTACCCGGCTTGATCCGATACCTACGAACATACCTTTAAATTCGCTTCCGTTAGCATGAAGGAACGGTAATCTTGTTTCAGTAGCTATAGCTTTTGCCATATAAGTTTTTCCGCATCCTGGAGGACCAAGCATCAACACGCCTTTTATGATTTTCCCGCCTCTTTGGTTTACTATCGACCTATCTTTGATCAAGCGGACAACTTCCCAAACTTCCTTTTTAGCAGTTTCCATACCGATCAAGTCAGACCATCGTACGTTGACTTCTTCAGGTTTTACTTTTTTCTTTCCTAATTTTGTTATACCGCCACCAAAAAAGAAGTAATAGTGGAAAGCCATATAAATACTGGCAAATATTATTACATGGAAAATACCTTGATATAATCCAAAGGCCATTTGGGCCATAGTACTTTTTCGATAGAAAGATTCCATTGATGCAAAAGATTGAACACCGACGATGATTATCCAAATAAAACTTATGGCGAGGACAGCAAGTATTGATCCAATTATTACTGGCCATTTGTAATGTGTGAGGAAAATAGAGAGTTTGCTTTTGGTCATATCCGTTTTAGAGTTTAATAAGGTTGTTATAGATTAAAAGTAACATATCTTAACACCTTTGTCAAAGGAACTGTGTTGCTGAAGTCTTGTTTAACGAGATTTAAGGCTGTTTTTCTTTAATATGTAATCGGTTTCTTGGTTTTAAAAGATATTTGGTTTTTTAGAGAGGTATGGTATAATCATCGAACATAAATTTAAAAGAGATTAAAATGTTAGCAAAAAGAATTATTCCCTGTTTAGATATAAATGAAGGCCGGGTTGTTAAGGGCGTTAACTTTCTTAAACTTCGTGATGCCGGCGACCCGATAGAAAATGCTAAGTTTTATGAAAGCGAAGGCGCCGATGAACTTGTTTTTCTCGATATTACTGCCAGTTGGCAGAAACGGCAAACAGTTTGTGAGTTAGTCAAAAAGGTCGCTGAAGTTGTCTTTATGCCGTTTACTGTCGGCGGAGGAATTAAAACCGTAGATGATATCCGGGCTCTTCTTTTAGCCGGGGCTGATAAGGTTTCTCTTAATACCAGCGCGGTTAAAAATCCGAAACTGATAACCGGTGGTTCAGCGATCTTTGGCAGTCAGTGTATCGTTGTGGCAATTGATGCTAAGTTGAAGTCCGAGGGTAAGCCTTCTAAAGCTAAAGCTCTAAGCTGGGAAGTTTATATTAACGGCGGCCGTACAGCTACCGGACTTGATGTTGTCGATTGGGCCCGCAAAGTTGAAAAGCTCGGTGCGGGAGAAATCCTTCTTACCAGTATGAACTGCGATGGCACAAAAAACGGCTTTGATATTAGTTTAACTGCCGCGGTATCAAAAGCGGTATCTGTTCCGGTTATAGCTTCCGGCGGGTGCGGCAAACCGGAACATTTTGTTGATGTTTTTAAGGAGACTAACGCGACAGCGGCTTTGGCCGCGTCAATTTTTCATTATCGGGAGTATAGTATCAAGGAAGTAAAACAAACTTTAAAAAAGAAAGGAATTGAGGTACGACTATGAATGAAAATTGCGGTGAAGGAAAAAAGTGTAACTGCGGAGATTCTCAAGAAGCTACTGACAAAATAATAGCTAATTTGAAGTACGACGCTGTTGGTCTTATTCCGGCGATTGTTCAGGACGAGGAAAGCGGTGATGTTTTGATGGTCGCTTATATGAACGAAGAATCGTTAAAGATAACCCTGAAAGAAAAACGAACCTGTTTTTATTCCCGGTCGCGCCAAGAGCTCTGGCGTAAGGGCGATACTAGCGGTCACGTGCAAAAATTAAAGAGCATTTACTATGATTGCGATAAAGACGCTCTTTTAGTTAAAGTTGACCAGGTTGGAGGAATAGCTTGTCATACCGGCGAACGCAGCTGTTTTTTTAATAAACTGGTATAAATAAAATAACTCAGCGAGCAATAAGCGAATTATGGAAATATTTCCAAAATTAGAGAAATTTAAAAGTTTGGCCGAACGGTACAATATTATCGTTTTATCTCATAAATTCTATTCCGATTGGTTAACTCCTCTTGCTGTTTACTATGGCTTATCGAAAAACAATAAACAGGAAAGTTTTCTCCTTGAGTCGGTAGAAGGCCAGGAAAAGATCTGCCGGTTTTCTTTTATCGGAGTTGACCCTCTTTATACTTTTGAGAGTCGAGGTTTAACTGTGACGATTTCCGGTAAAGAAAACCGAAGGTTTAAGGCTATGAAAAATCCCCTTGATGAATTAAGAAAATTTATGAAACAGTTTAAGGCCGGTCCGGTAGACAATATCCGCTTTTTCGGAGGAGTCGTCGGGTTTTGCGGGTATGATATGGTTCGTTTTTTTGAGCCGATAGGAAAAGACCTTCCCGATACTATTAAAACGCCGGATATGTATTTCGTTTTACCGAAGTACCTTGTTATTTTTGATCATTTGAAGCATCAAGTTGAAGTCCTTTCTTTTGTTTGTCTGGAAAAAGAAACAAAACTTTCACAGCTTTACCTAAGGGAATCCGGCAAATTGGAATTGTTTTGTGAAAAGATCTCAAAACCGTTTAAACTTCAAGCCTTAAAATTCAAAAAAAAGCCTTTAAAAATTAAGTCAAACTTCAGGAAAAAAGATTTTTGCCAGGCTGTTTCTAAAGCTAAAGAACATATTCGCCGCGGTGATATTATCCAGGCCGTTCTTTCTCAAAGATTTTCGGTTAAGTTTCAATCCGATCCTTTTGAGGTTTATCGTTACCTTCGGGTCTTAAATCCTTCACCGTACATGTTTTATCTGAATTTAAAGGGATTAAAAGTCTGCGGCGCTTCACCGGAAATGTTGATTCGTTTAGAAAAGGGTGTAATTACTACCAGGCCGATTGCCGGAACACGGCCAAGAGGTAAAACCGAAGACGATGACCGGACCTTGGAGAAAGATCTGCTTAATGACCCTAAAGAGCGGGCCGAACATATTATGTTGGTGGATTTATCGCGAAATGACCTTGGTCGAGTAGCCAAGAAAGCTTCGGTAGAAGTTCCGGTATTTATGACTGTTGAACGGTTTTCTCATGTTATGCATATTGTCAGTGAAGTCCGGGCTGAAGTTTCTAGCAAATCTGATATGTTTTCTGCTCTTTCGGCCAGTTTTCCTGCCGGTACGCTTAGCGGGGCGCCAAAGGTGCGGGCAATGCAGATAATTAATGAACTTGAACCGGATAAACGGGGAGTTTACGGCGGGTGCGTGGGATATTTTTCCTTCACAAACAGTCTAGATACGTGTATAATAATCCGAACTATTGTCTTTAAGGACGGGTTTGCTTATATTCAGGCTGGAGCCGGTATCGTTAATGATTCAGTTCCTGAGGCCGAATATAAGGAAACGGTCAATAAAGCTAAAGCGGCTTTTGCCGCTGTTTCGTTTGCTCTGTAGTATTTGGTAATAAAAAAGATTTTTTAAGGAGGTTTACTAATGTTAAAAATTCGATTAAGAAAACCGGGAAAAACTGTTAAACGAAGATATCACTGGAAAATAGTTGTCATGGAAGCAAGAACTGCCCGTGACGCTAAATTTGTTGAGGAAATCGGCCATTATGACCCGTCACGGAAACTTTTAAAGTTCGATATTGCCCGCTACGAAAGTTGGGTGGGTAAAGGCGCTCAGCCGACTCAAACTGTAGGCTCGTTGTTTAAACGGTACAAGAAGAATTCTGAAAACAGCTAATACCTAAAAAAGTTTCAAATAAATACCTGTAAACTTACTTGTTTTCAAACTAAATTTAAAGGAGGCCTTTTATGCAGCCTAATCCCGGAGCCGGATTTCAAGTTATACCGATCATATTTTTTTTCATAGTTATGTATTTTCTTGTGATGCGTCCTCAGCAGAAAAAGCAGAAAGAACACGCCAAGATGCTTTCGGAACTCAAGAAAAACGATGAAATTATAACTAGCGGAGGAATACACGCTACTATCGTTAACATTAAGGAAGATACTTTTTTAGTTCGGATTGACGAAAACACAAGAATGGAAATAAACAAGGGCGCTGTCGCTGGTCGCAAAATCAAGGCAGCAAAAAAGTAAAAGGAAAGGGGTTTAACCGATGATAAAAAAGAACGACTTACGGCTGCGGATTTGTGTTATTGTCGCCCTGATGCTGTTTAGCGTTTTTTACGCGTTTTCTTTCCACAGATCTAAAACTGAAGGCGTCAAGATGTTAGTTGATACCAGAGTTTTAGATAAGTTTGATTTGAAGTTAGGTGTAAAGAGCAAAATTAACCTTGGTTTAGATTTAAAAGGCGGAATGTATGTTTTGCTGCGGGCGGACACTCGCGGTATTGCTTCGGCTAAAGTCGGTGATGCTTTATCGGGCGCGATTGAAAAAATCCGTAACCGTATTGACGTCTATGGCGTAAATGAGCCGTCAATACAGCTTCAGGGAAACAATACAATTTTGGTCCAAGTTCCGGGTAAGTTAGATCCCAACGTTGTCAAAAAGTTAAGAGAAGTCGGCAAGTTAGAGTTTAAGCTGGTTGACGCTAATGCTGACAACTTGGCTCAGGCTGTTAGCGGTCAGATCCCCCAGGGTTTTGAGCTTAAACAATACAATAAAGATAACATTCTAATTGAAAAGGAAACCTCTTTAGACGGATCAACTTTGTTAGAGAGTTTTTTAGGCGCTGATCAGTACGGCCGTTCTGAAGTCCGGTTACGTTTTACTTCTGAAGGATCGAAACAATTTGCGAAAGTTACCGAAGCTAATGTCGGCCGTCAGCTGGCAATAGTGTTAGATGGTAAGGTTATGAGCGCTCCGGTTATTAATGAACCAATTTTAAGCGGGCAGGCTCAGATTTCCGGCAGCTTTTCTCCCGAAGAAGCCCGGGCCCTTATTTCGGTTTTAAATTCCGGCGCTTTGCCGGTACCATTGACTCTGGAGGAAGAGCGAAGTGTCGGACCGCTGTTAGGGTCGGACTCTATACGCCGGGGAGTAAAATCAATACTTTTCGGTGCGGCTTTAGTTATTGTTTTTATGCTTGGTTACTATTTAGTTGGCGGCTTTATCGCTGTTATTTGTCTCTTTTTAGATTTACTTTTTGTTTTGGCGGGGCTGCACCTTTTTGGAGCGACACTTACTTTACCGGGTATTGCCGGTATGATTTTAACTTTAGGTATGGCTGTTGACGCAAACGTTTTGATTTTTGAACGGATTCGGGAAGAATTGCAGAGTAAGAAACCGTTATCGGTCGCGGCAGCTAACGGCTTTGACCGGGCAAAACGAACAATCTTTGATGCCAATATAACTACACTTATTGCCGCGGTTTTTCTTTACTTCTTCGGTACTGGCCCGATTCGCGGATTCGCGATCACTTTATCTCTCGGTATTATTGCCAGTATCTTTACTGCGGTTTTTGTCGGCCGTACTCTTTTTGCTATTCTTATTAATCTTAAGCTGAAAAAATTCACAATGTTGAGATTTGTTCCCGACTCACATATAAATTTTATTAAGATCCGTAACTTTTGTTTTATCTTGTCTTTAGTCGCGGTAGGGCTTGGAACGCACAACTTTTACTCTCAGTCCGAAGAAATCTACGGTATTGACTTTAAAGGCGGGCAAAACTTAGAATACAGAATAATTCCCGAGGTGAGCGTTGATGTTGTCCGTAACCTTCTGTCAAAAGAAGGTCTTACTGATCTGGTGATTCAGGAGTTTACCGATATTGACGGCGGAATACTAATTAAAAGCTCTAAAGTTGTTGATGAACAAGTCGAGACGACTTTGAAACAAAATTTTGATAATGTCGAAAGTCTCAGGGTGACGACAGTCGGCCCGGCTGTAGGCAAGATTTTGAAAAAAAAGGCGCTACTGGCGTTTATTCTTTCGATA
>JAQTSA010000065.1 GCA_028711575.1 Candidatus Omnitrophota bacterium
GGGAGGATGGGGCAACGGATAATAGCTTTGGCAAAATCTGATCCTTTTTTTAAAAGTATCGTTGGTTTTGAAAGGGCTGATCATCCTGATCTTGAAACTACCCTGGAAGGGGTTTTTATAACTTCCGATAAAACGCGGTTAAAAGATTGTGATTGCTTAATTGATTTCAGCAGTCCGGATTCGACTGTTTCGAATCTGGAGTTCGCGATCGCGGGCAATTGTTCTTTAGTTATTGGCACTACCGGATTAAGCGATGAGCAACAGACGGTTATTAGAAAAGCATCTTCGAAAGTACCGATAGTTTTTTCGCCGAATATGAGCGTGGGAGTTAATCTGATCTTTAATCTGCTGGACGCGGCGGCAAAAACTTTAACTGGATATATTCCCCGGATTCGAGAAGCTCATCATATTCATAAAAAGGATGCTCCTTCCGGCACGGCAAAAAAAATGGCTGAAACAATTAATCAACACGGATTTAATCTCAAGTTTAGTGAGATTGAGTCTATTCGGGAAGATGAAATCGTCGGTGATCATAAAATTGTTTTTGAAAGCGATGTCGATACTATAGAAATTTCACATTCGGCCAAGACTCGTGATATTTTTGTTAAAGGTTCGCTTGTTGCCGCGAAGTGGGTCGCTGATAAGAAAACCGGCTTTTACTCAATGAAAGATGTGCTTTCTTTAGCGGAATAACAATAGAAAAATTGTGTAAGGAGTAAAATGATTGAATTTTCGGAATGTTTAAAAAAGTTCCCGCCTTATTTGTTCGCCGAGATCGATAAAAAGAAAGCCGAATTGCGGAAACAAAAAGTTGAATTTATTGATGTAAGTATCGGTGACCCGGATATCTGCGCGCCTGAAACGGCGGTAGAAACTTTAACAAAATATGCCCGGATAAAAGCTAATCAAAAGTATGCTCTTGATCAGGGTAGTCTGAGGTTAAGAGAAGCTATCAAATTCTGGACCAAAAAAAGGTTTAACGTTTCGCTTGACCAAAACAGTGAAATTCTTCCTTTGTTGGGATCGAAAGAGGGTCTTATCCATTTTGCTTTTGCTTTTCTTAACCGGGGCGAATACCTTTTAGTTCCTTCTCCGGGATATCCGGGATATAAGGGTTCAGCTTATTTTACCGGAGCAAAGATCCATTATATGCCTCTTTTAGAGAGTAATCGGTTTTTGCCGGATTTGGATAAAATACCTCAATCTGTTCGGAATAAGGCTAAAATTATGTATTTGAATTATCCTAATAATCCGACTACAGCAATCGCCCCGAAATCTTTTCTCGAAAAAGCTGTCAGGTTTTGTGCGGAATATGGGATCATTCTTGCTTATGATAACGCTTACTCTGAAATATATTTTGATAAACGGCCGCTCAGTATCCTGGAGATAAAAGGCGCTAAAGATGTCGCTATTGAGTTTCATTCTTTTTCTAAAACTTTTTGTATGACTGGCTATCGGCTTGGTTGGGCGGCGGGAAATCGCCAGCTCGTTTCCGGTCTTTTAAAAGTTAAAGCCAATATTGATTCGGGTATATTTGGCGCGATTCAGGAAACAGGGAGTCTTACTCTGGAAAAAGAGTCCGAATATGTCCAAACTTTAAGAAAAAAACTTAAAGAGCGACGAGACCTTTTTGTCTCTGGCTTGGAGAAAATCGGGTTTGAATCGGTTCATGCTGACTCAACCTTCTATGTCTGGGCAAGAATACCAAAAGGGTTTAAGTCTTCGATAGATTTTGCCGAACACCTTTTATCAAAAAAAAGAATTGTCGCGACGCCGGGTGTCGGTTTTGGTAAGTACGGAGAAGGATTTATTCGTTTTGCTTTGACAGTTGACGTTTTAGTTTTAAAGCAGGCTTTGAAATTACTGGAGTAATCAGTTTGTAATGCGAAGCTTTATTGGCCTAGGCGCGAATCTTGGAAATCGCAAACAGAATATCGAGCGGGCTTTACTTGAAATCGCGGCTTTAAATTGCACAAAAATAATAAAAGTTTCCAGTTTAATTGAAACTTTACCTGTCGGCGGACCAACTAATCAAGGCAAATATTTAAACGGTGTTGTTGAGATCGAAACCGGATTAAAACCCGAAGAACTTCTTGAAGCGCTTCAGTTGATCGAGATAAAGTTAAAAAGAGTTCGAAAAATTCCAAACGGTCCAAGGACAATTGATCTTGATATCTTGCTCTACGGAAAGAAGAAAATTAAAACTAAAAAGCTTCAGATACCTCATCCGCGAATGAGCGAAAGATATTTTGTTATGAAGCCGCTGTTAGAGATCGCGCCGTTGATTGGCCGGGTTTTAGAAGAGTTAGGTGATTAAAAAGATGATTATTTCAAAAACAGTTAGCAGTGTCAGGGGAGAGATTAAGGCAGTTAAAGGTTTAAAGACCATTGGTTTTGTTCCGACAATGGGGGCTCTGCATCAGGGACATATCCGGCTGGTGAGAGAGTCGGTTAAGGTATGTTCTTATACTGTAGTAAGTATTTTTGTTAATCCGACGCAGTTCGGCCCGAAAGAAGACTATTCTACATATCCTCGAAAATTAAAGGAAGATTTATCATTGTTAAGCAAAGAGAAAGTAGACCTTGTTTTTGTCCCTTCGGCAGGCCAACTTTACAAAAAAAATTTTTCAGTCTCAGTTATTGATTCCGCTTTAAGCAATAAGCTCTGCGGAAAAACTCGCCCCGGTCATTTTAATGGCGTATTAACTGTTGTCGCCAAACTGTTTAATATTGTATTGCCGGATTTAGTTTTTTTCGGCCAAAAAGATTATCAGCAAGCGTTGATTATTAAAAAAATGATAGAAGATCTTAATTTCCCGATTAGTTTAACGACGGTTGCAACTGTTCGCCAAAAGGATGGTCTGGCGCTTAGTTCCCGTAACGCCAAGTTAACCGATTCCGGGTCTCGGGACGCTTTGGCAATTTATGAATCTTTGTCTATTGCGAAAAGTTTGATTGGTCAAGGCGAGCGTGATCCGGTAAAAGTTATTGCCGCGATGCGAAACAAAATAAAAACGAAAAAAAGTATTACTATTGATTATCTTGAAATTGTATCTCCTGATACCCTGGAAAAAATAAGGGTTATAAACGGCAAAATTTTAATCGCGGTTGCGGTGTATGTTGAATCGGTAAGGTTAATTGATAATCTGATTATCAGAGCAAAAGCTTAAATTATTGTGGTCTTTTAAAAAGAAGGTTTTAGATTATGAAAAAAATACTTAAAATCGGCGTCGTTGGCTGTGGTGCGATTGGTACTGGAGTTTCGGAGTTTATCGAATCTTGCCTTGAGGGTAAAGCTGTTTTGACAGCTCTGGCTGATAAAAACCCCGATAAAGCGCGATTACTTAAGAGTCAGCTTAAACTCCGAGCGCCAATCGTTGACATTGATGGGATAGTTGAGGCCTCGGATCTGATAATTGAAGCTGCCTCGCAGGCGGCGGCTTGTGAAGTCCTTGAAAAAGCGATTGAAAAGGGAAAAGACGTTGTGATTTTAAGTGTCGGGGCCTTAATCAAAAATATCCGGTTTATTCCTTTGGCTGAGAAGAAAGGGGTTACTATTTACGTTCCTTCCGGGGCGATATGCGGAATCGATGGCATAAGTTCCTTAAGCATAAACGATCAACCGAAGATAACGATTACAACATCAAAACCGATACAGGGACTTATTGGGGCGGAATATTTTAAACGTAAAGGGATAGATGTCAGCGCGATAAAAGAGCCGACAATAGTTTTTAAAGGCGGGGTTAACGAGGCAATAGAAAATTTTCCTAAAAATATAAACGTTGCCGCGACGCTTCTTTTGGCGACTACTATTGATTTTAGCAGCTCAGACCTGAAAAATAAGTCAAATATCGAAGTTTGCATCAAGGCTGACCCCGGCCTTAAGCGTAATGTTCATAGCATAACTGTCGAGGCTGAAAATGCCCGGTTATCGATTGTTGTCGAGAATGTTCCTTCCCGGCAAAATCCCAAGACCAGCGCTTTGACGATTCTTTCCATTCAGAATCTTCTTAAACGAATGTTTTCTTCGCTTAAAGTCGGCTAAAAAACAGGGAAAAAGTATGCAGGAATATATCTCGATTCAGGGTGCTAAAGAGCATAATCTTAAAAACATAAGCTTAAAGATTCCTAAAAATAAGCTGATAGTTGTAACTGGTTTATCTGGTTCGGGAAAATCATCTTTAGCTTTTGATACTATCTATGCCGAAGGACAACGGCGTTATGTCGAAAGTTTATCGAGTTATGCCCGCCAGTTTCTGGAACAACTTCAAAAACCGGATGTTGAGCATATTGAAGGACTGTCTCCGGCAATAGCTATTGAACAAAGAATGGCCGGCGGGTCGCCGCGTTCGATTGTCGCGACTCAGACCGAAGTCTATGATTATCTCCGGCTTTTGTTTTCCCGAATCGGCCGGCCTCATTGTTATCTCTGCAATCGGCCGATCGAAAAGCAAACTTCTCAGGAAATAATTGAACAGATTCTTAAGACAGATTCTCAAGATAAAGTTTATATATTATCTCCGGCCGTTACTGGTAAAAAAGGTGAGTATCATAGCTTATTTCAGCGTTTGGTAAAAGAAGGGTTCGCCCGGGTTCGGATTGATGGTGAAATTTATGATTTGTCTGAAAAGATAAAGCTCGACAAGAACAAAGCCCATACTATCGAGATTGTTGTTGACCGAATTAAAGTCTCGCCGGAATACAAGAAAAGAATAGCTGATTCAGTTGAAGTAGCGCTTAATTATTCTAAAGGTATAATTTCTCTCTATAACGAAACCCAAAAAAAACAAACACTGTTTAACACTAATTTAAGCTGTGTGAGTTGTGGTATTTCGCTATCCGAACTTGAACCGAGAATCTTTTCTTTTAATTCGCCCTTTGGCGCATGCCCGGCTTGTAATGGATTAGGAACAAAGTTGGAGTTTGACTTAGATTTAATTATTCCTGACGCGAACTTAAGTATTCAAGATGGCGCTTTCGCGGTATGGAGAAAAGGAAGCCGGGGATACATTATGTATTATCGGTCGCTTATCCGCCAACTGTCGCGGGATATGGACTTTTCTTTAGATCTGCCTTTTAAAAAATTACCGAAAGCCATTAAACGTTTGCTTCTTTATGGCAGTCCGACAGCCCTAGTCTGGGGCAAACCTTTTGAAGGAATAATCCCTCATCTGGAAAGACTTTTTAAAAATACCGATAGCGAATACGCCAAACATGAGATCTCCAAGTATATGTCAAAATTGCCTTGTCCGGAATGTAACGGTCAGCGTCTTAAGAAAGAGGCCCTTTCGGTTTTTATAAACAAAAAATCGATATGGGATATAATAACGATGAGCATCGAATCTTGTTCATCTTTTTTTGATGATTTAAAATTGTCAGTCTATGAAGAGAAAATAGCTCATAATGTTATTAAAGAAATCAAAAAGAGGCTGTCTTTTTGTCTTGATGTCGGTTTGGGATACTTATCTTTAGACCGGTTAAGTTCTACTCTTTCCGGCGGTGAAGCTCAGCGGATTCGCCTGGCTACTCAAGTTGGTTCTTCGTTAAGCGGTGTACTTTATGTTTTGGATGAGCCGACAATTGGCTTGCATCCCCGTGATGACAAGAAATTGATTTCTACTCTTAAAAACCTTACCGGTTTAGATAATACGGTTATTGTTGTTGAGCATGATGAACAAATGATCGAAGCCAGTGACTGGGTGATTGACCTCGGTCCCGGAGCAGGGTCTGACGGCGGAAAGGTTATTTTTTCCGGCGATAAAGAAAGTTTAGCCACAGCCAATACCCTGACCGCTAAATATTTAAGGGGAGAGGAAAAAGTTGATGTTCCGTTTCGGCGCCGCCCTTATAAGGGAGTAGATTCTCTTGTCATTAAGGGCGCCTGCCAACATAATTTGAAAAGCATCAATGTAACAATACCAATCGGTGTTTTTGTTTGTGTTACTGGCGTTTCCGGGTCGGGGAAATCTACTTTAGTTGAAGATATTTTGTATCGGGCTTTGACTGATGAGCTTTACAAGAAAAAAAATAAAACCGCAAAATATAAGCAAATAACCGGTCTTGAATTGATTGATAAAGTCATTATTGTCGATCAAGCGCCGATTGGCCGTACTCCCCGGTCTAACCCGGCAACTTATACCGGTGTTTTTACCTTTGTGAGGGAAATTTTTAGTAAATTACCTCAAGCAAGGGCCCGGGGGTATAAGCAGGCTCGATTTAGTTTTAATGTGTCCGGCGGCCGATGTGAAGCCTGCCGCGGCGACGGTACAAAAAGAATTGAAATGCATTTTTTGCCGGACGTTTATGTCGCTTGTGAAGTTTGCGGCGGCCGGCGGTTTAATCAGCAGACATTAGAGGTTACCTTTAAAGGAAAAAGTATTTATGATGTTTTAAACATGAGTATTGACCAGGCGATAGTCCTTTTTGATAATTTCCCTCAAATAAAAAGAATTTTAGAAACCTTGCAGGACGTAGGGTTAGGTTACTTAAAGCTTGGTCAGCCGGCAACGACTCTTTCCGGCGGCGAAGCTCAACGGATGAAACTGGCTTCTCAACTGAGAAAAAAAGCAACTGGTAAAACATTATATGTTTTGGATGAGCCGACAACCGGGCTTCATTTTTATGATGTTAAAAAACTGCTTTCAGTTCTTCAAAAGTTGGTTGATAAAAAGAACTCAGTAATTGTTATTGAACATAATCTTGATGTGATAAAATGTAGTGATTATGTCATAGACCTTGGTCCGGAAGGAGGCGCTCTGGGCGGCGAGGTTGTTGCTTGCGGCGCTCCGGAAGAAATAGTAAAAGTAAAAGCGTCTTACACCGGTAAATTCTTAAAACCAAAATTGACAATAACCAAAAAAGAGAAACGATGAACAAAAAATATTTTCTAAGTGTTATGGTGATATCTATCTTTATGAGTTTTGTCAGTTATTCTCAAACTGTTAATGATGACCGGTTTTATGTCGCTCAGAAGGCCTTTGATGACGGGTTTTACGACGCCAGTTTATCATTGTTCGCCCGTTTTATTGATGATTTTTCCGCGGATCAGCGGGTTCTGAAGGCTAAACTTTATATCGCCAAATGTTATTATTTTCAGGGAAAGTTTCCTGAATCCCTAAAATCGCTTCAGGCTTTATTGGCCGATAAAAAAGCTGAAAGCATTTATGATGAAGTCTATTATTGGTTAAGCGAAGTTTACCGCCGGGGCAAAAACCGCAAGGAATCTCTGGAATTTGCCGATAAAGTTATCAATGATTACCCTGATTCGGCATTTAGATGGTGGGCTTATTATACCGCGGCTCAGGTCAGCTTTGAAACCGGTGAAAATAATCAAGCTATTTCCTTTTTAAATAAAGTAATTGAAGGTACTCAGGATAATGAATTAAAAGAGAACGCTTTATCTTATATGATCGGATATTACTATTCGCGCGCTGCCTACAAAAAATTAGCTCCCTTTGGCCAGCAGTATTTAAAAGATTTTCCCCTTGGTCCTTTAACCGCGAAAGTGTTTTATTATCTGGGCCGGTCATTTGAAAATGAGCGTAAATATGACCAGGCTTTAGACTATTATGAAAAGGGGCTGCAAAACAGCAGTGACGATTTACTTAACGATTACATCTATAAGGCAATGGCTCTGACCTATTTAACAAAGGGCGAACCGCAGATAGCCGAAAATAGTATTAGTAAAATAAAAAAAGAAAGCATTCGTTTGTTTGGACAGGGTGTTTATTACCTGAAACTTAACAAGTATCAGGTCGCGATTGAAGTTTTTGATACTTTTTTGGAGAAATATCCCGAGGATAAAGATACGGCGAGCGTATATTCACATAAAGCCGATGCTTTATATGAAATGGGCCGGGTTAAAGATTCGCAATCGATTTATCAATATCTACTTGATAATTATTCTAAAGATAGTTATCAGGATACGATAGAGAAAGCGCATTATGGCCTGGCTTGGTGTTATTTAAAAACTGGTGAATTCAAGAAAGCTATTGCTGAGTTTAAATATACCCTGGAATATACCGATAATCCGATAGTGAAAATGAGTTCAAAAATACAAATTGCCGATGCCTATCAGGAAGAGAAAAAATATGATCAGGCTTTGTCTTTGTATACCGGTATTTTGAAAGATAACCCTAACTCACTTTATTCCGATTATGTCCAGTTTCAGATTTCTATGGTTTATCTCAAACAGCAATCATTGGACAAGGCTATGATCGCTTTAAGGAATTTAAAGGAAAATTTTTCAAATTCAACGCTTATTCCTGAGGCCGAATATCATTTGGCGGTTGGCTATTTTTCCCAAGGTTATTATGATGACGCGATTTCTTTGCTGGAGGATTTTATTAAAAACTACAGTAACCATTATTTGTCGGCAAAGACGCTGTATCTATATGGGAAAAGCTTTTATAACAAACAGCGTTACGATGACGCTTTAGGCGCTTTTAAACTTGTTTTGAGTGATGTCAACGCCGCTGAGATAGAACAGTTGGTGTCCATTGATATCGGAAATACCTATTTAAACCTGTCGGCATTTGATCAAGCAAAAAAAACGTGGCTTAATTTTTTAACAAAATATCCGGACTCAAAATATCTTGGTACGGTAGCTCTTTATCTGGGCGGGTTGTTTGAAAAAGACGAAGATTTTTCTAATGCTCAAAAATATTACGAACTGGCCGCCGGTGATTACACTAATTCGGACTGGGCTTTTGAGGCTTTTTTATCGTTGGGACACTTAAATTGGCGAAGAGGAAATTATTCAGAGGCTGAGGCTTATTTTAAAAAAGTCGAAGAATCAAAAACACCTTTAGCTTATAAAGCCAGACTTTACCAAGCTAAGATGTTAGCCCAGCAGGGCGAAAACCAAAAAGCGCTTTTAATCTATGATTCGGTTATAAACTCGCCTTCAGTTGAAAGCGCTAAAGTCGCCAATTTCGAAAAAGCGTCTTTACTTAAAACAATGAAACTTTATCCTCAAGCGGTTTTGCATTATCAAAAGGCTATTGATTCCGGTCTTGATTCGGCGGAAATTCGCTTTGCTTTGGCTTTTTCCTTAGAAAAAAACAACCGGACTGAAGACGCGATTGAAAAATATTTATCTATTATTTATAAATTTAATGATCAGGAGTATAAAGTTAAATCATATTTTAGAATAGCAAAACTTTATGAATCAGATGAAAAAATCGAAGAAGCCAAAGCTGTTTATAAGAAACTTATAGAGCTGAATGTCAGTGAATCTAAGATAGCCAGGGTGAAACTGGAAGAATTGAACAATAAACAATAAACAATGATTTTTTGGTCTTTTTTAGGCCGAACAAGGAGGCGTTATGAAACTTTTTGATGTTATTCGTGAATCGGGATGGTTGATGTTGCCAATAATTTTGTGTTCCGTTTTTTCCTTAACGATTCTTCTTGAACGCTTTTTGTTTTATTCTAAAACTAAAGGTGATACCGCGTCTCTTTTACCAAAAATTTTGGATGCTGTACGCAAAAACAAAATTACCGAAGCGATTGATCTTTGTGAGAACAACCCCTATTATGTTACGAATATTTTAAAAGTCGGTCTGCTAAGGTCGGAGGAGTCCAGAGAAAATATCAAAGAAACAATGGAGAACGCCTCTTTCTATGAAATACCTAAAATGGAGAAAAATCTTAATTTTTTAAGTACTATCGCCCATATTTCACCGCTTTTAGGGTTGCTTGGTACGGTAGTCGGGATGATTACCTGTTTTGACGCCGTCAAAGGCGGCGCAGTCAGTATGGGGGTTATAAATCCCTCTCAGTTAGCCGGTGGGATAGCCACAGCCCTTTATACTACGGCGGCTGGTCTTTGTGTCGCTATTCCGGCTTATCTGGCATATAATTATTTTGTACATCGGGTAAATATTTATGTTTTAGAAATGGAACGGAGCGCTACTGAACTGCTGGAAGCGCTGTCGGAAAGGAGTTAAGAAGTGAAGTTCAAAAGAAGAGTAATTCTAGAGTCAGGGCTAAAGCAAATAGACATTGCCCCTTTAATTGATTGCATGTTTTTGCTTTTGATCTTCTTTCTTTTAACTTCGAGTTTTGTTATCATTCCCGGCATACACATAAAACTTCCTAAAGCCGTAACCGCGGAGAATTTAAGTACCCAAACTCTTACGGTGACAATCACCAGTGAGGATTTAACTTATCTTTACGGTGAACCTAAAACCCTTAAAGAGATAGAAACCTATATCAGAGATAAGGAGTTTGAGTCTATTTTTATCAAATCAGATAGAGATGCCAGCTTAGGCGTTGTGGTCAGGATTTGGGATATCTGTAAGCGTTTAGGGATAGAAAAAATCGGTATCGCGACTACCGCGGTTGAATGAATTTTTTTTGGATGATTGATGGAAAAAAAGCGAAATCTAGGGTTAGGTCTTCTTGGTTCTTTGTTACTTCATTTTTTTGTTTTTTCTCTTTATTTTACGGTAAGGCAGAATAACATGCCTGTTTTGTCTTCCTGGCTTGATATCATTTCCCAAAAAGAACTTTCA
>JAQTSA010000194.1 GCA_028711575.1 Candidatus Omnitrophota bacterium
GTCTTGCGATTAAAGAGGCCCGGAAAAATCTTGAAATATTAGAGGGCGGTCCGTTTGGCGCCTGTATTGTCCGTGAAGGTAAAGTTCTGGCTGTTGCCAGAAATACAGTCTTAAAAACTGATGCTACAGCTCATGCTGAGATAAACGCTATAAAAAAAGCATCGAAAAAACTTAAAACATTTGATCTTAGCGGGTGCCAAATATATTCAACTACTGAACCGTGCCCAATGTGTTTTTCGGCTATTCATTGGGCGCGGATTGATACCGTCGTTTTTGGGACGGCGATAAGCGATGCTAAAATGATAGGGTTTAATGAACTAGCGATAACTAATGAGACCATCAAGAGAATTGGAAGGGTTTCTGTTGACCTGTACCCCTATTTTATGAGGGTAGATTGTAAAAAAATGTTTGATGACTGGAATTGTTTAGAAAACAAAAAGTTATACTAGTTTATCGCCGGTTAAAAAAGTTATTTGACGGGCAATCGGTATTTATGGAATTTTTAAGTTAAAAATGAAAACAACTGAAATATCTTTGACTAGTAACCTGGGAAATTTAAAATTGAATACACCGGTTATCTGCGCTTCGGGAACCTTTGGCTTTGGCGAAGAGCTTTGCGGTTTGGCGGATTTTAAATCTATCGGAGCGATAACTACCAAGACAATTACTTTAGAACCCCGGGCGGGGAACTTGCCTCCTCGAATATATGAAACGCGGTGCGGAGTTTTGAATTCTGTCGGTTTGGAAAATCCCGGATTAGAGATTTTTATTACAGAAAAGCTGCCGCGAATTAAAAAAATAGCTACAAAATTTATAATAAGTGTAGGAGGTTTTTCTTTCTCCGAATATGAAACAATCGTTAAAGCTTTGGATCTTCAGAAAGATATCAAAGCTTTGGAAATTAATCTTTCTTGCCCAAACCTTCAGCTAAAAAAAATGGTTTCTCAAAATAAAACTTTGACTTATAAACTTCTTTCGCGATTACGGTCTTTGACAAATAAAGTCTTGATCGCTAAGGTTACACCGGAAGTTACTAATATTGTAGATATTGCCGCAGCAGTTAAGGCTTCCGGCGCAGATTTTATATCTTTAGTAAACACCTTTTATGGCATGTCAATTGATGTCGAGCGCCTAAAACCAAGGCTTGGGAATATTTATGGCGGCTATTCGGGCCGGGCGATTAAGCCAATGAGTTTGTATCGTGTTTGGCAGGTATATAAAAATGTAGATATTCCAATAATTGCCGGCGGCGGGATTGAGGATTCGGCTGATGCTATAGAATTTTTCTTAGCCGGCGCGTCTTTTATAAGTTTAGGGACGATTAACATGGTTTTTCCTAATAAGGCCCAGGAAATATCCCGCGGCTTAAAAAAATATATGAATGCGAAAAGAATAAAGGCTATCGGCCAAATAAGAGGTAAAGCTCATGACTAAAAATTGGAACAAGCTGATAGTTGCTCTTGACTTAGATGAAAAGAACGAAATTATTAAGGTCGTAAAAGCCTTATCGCCGCGAGTCACTAAGTTTAAAATAGGACCTATCGCTTTTACCAGGTTTGGCCCTTCTTTGGTCAAAACTCTTGTTAAGCAAGGTAAAGATATATTTCTCGATCTTAAACTTCATGATATTCCTAATACTATGAAATGTTCGGCGGCCGTTATTACTGAGCTTGGCTGTTGGGCTTTTACGGTTCACTGTAAGGCTGGCCAAGCCGCTCTTTTGGCGGTTAGTGAAGAAGTAAGAACCGTGGCCCGCAAAAATAAACTTAGAAAGCCTTTAATTTTAGGTGTAACGGAGCTTACGAGCAGTCATTCCAGCCAAGAGGCGGTTTTAAAGCTTGCTAATCAAGGAATTAATTCAGGTATTGATGGTATAGTCGCTTCTGCTTGGGAAGCGGCGGCGATAAAGGCTGCTGCCGTAAAAATTGGCAAGAAAATACTGGTTGTTACTCCCGGTATTAGGGGAATAAAAGATTCAGTTGGCGATCAAAAACGGGTAGCAACGTCAAAAACCGCTTTTAATAACGGAGCTGATTATATAGTTGTCGGCCGGCCTATAATCTCTAACAAAAACTATTTACAAGCGGCTGAAGATGTATTAAGCTGTTAAGCTTTAACAGCTAAGCAAAGCGGCTTGTTTTAAAACCAAAAATAAAAGGTTTTATAGCCAAGTTTTTTGGAGAAATGTCTATTTTTAAGTAATTAGAGGAGGATTCCAATGGAAGTAAAGTTAGACAGTCTTATAGAACGGATTAAGCAAGAGGGTGTTGATCAGGCTAAAAAGGATTCCGATGAAATTCTTAAACAAGCAAAAAATACCGCACTTGAAATAGTTGCTAAAGCTAAAGCTGAGTCGGAAGCCCTTTTGGAAAAAACGAAAAAATCGGCTGAACAATTAGAAAAGAACGCCAAAGCCGCGGTCAACCAGGCAGCTCGGGATACAGTTTTAGTGGTTAGGGAAAAATTAAACTTGATCTGTGATCGGGCGTTTAAGAAAAAGATTGAGCAAAGTTTATCGGTTGATTTTTTGCAGGCGGTAATAACCAAAATTATTGATGGTTGGGCTCAAGGTAAAGAAGTCGAGATCCTTCTTAACAAGAGAGACGTTTCGGCTTTAGGTGAGGGCTTGTTGTCCGAGTTACGCCAAGAGTTAAAAAAGACTGTCGTTATTAAGGTCGACG
>JAQTSA010000195.1 GCA_028711575.1 Candidatus Omnitrophota bacterium
CCTGCCTCATTACAATAATGCCTCCTTCTGCCATAATACCCTCCTTTGCTGGAAGTATTATAGCAATTATAAAGGGGACATTTTAACTTTGCCCTAAGGGGACATTATCACTTTGGGGTTACACAACTTTTTTAAAGTTGGTGATTGAAGTTTATTCTTAAGACTTATTTGATCAAAGCTTTAATAGCTTCAATCCGTTTTAAAACTGGTGGGTGACTGTAATAAAGGAAAACTTTTATAGGATGAGGGGTTAAATTAGATAAATTAGCTACTGTAAGCTTTTTTAAGGCCAAAACAAAATCTTCGGGCTTTTTATAACTACTCACGGCGAAATTATCAGCCTGATACTCATGTTTTCTTGAAAAGACACCATTTAAAACCATAAAAACCAAATTTATCGGAGTATAAAGAAAAGCAAAAAAGAACAAACTGGCATAAATCGAAAGGTTATCCATTTTAAAGGCCTGAAACAAAGGCCGATTGTTGATAAAAAAGTTCATCAAAAAAAACATAAAACCAGTGGCTATTATCGAAAAAATGATACTTTTGAGTATATGTTTCATCTTATAATGACCGATTTCATGAGCTAAGATAGAAACCAATTCCGAAACAGTATGGGCAGAAATTAAAGTATCAAAAAGAGCGATCCGTTTATACTTGCCAAAACCGGTAAAATAAGCGTTTGATTTGGTACTTCGTTTGGAAGCGTCAATCTTAAAAATCCCCTGAAGTTTAAAGTTTTGTTTTTTGGCGAAATTTTCAATTTCAGTTTTGAGTTCCGATTCTTCTAAGGGAGTAAACTTATTAAAAAGAGGAAGTATCAGTACCGGGCCAACAAAGGTAAAAAAAAGTTGAATCAAACTCACCGCCGCCCAACAGTAAAGCCAGGCAAAGCCTTGGGCCCGTTGAAAAAAAATGATTACAATCGCAAAAACAACTCCACCGATTAAAACCGTCAAGAAAAATTCCTTTAGATTGTCAAGAACAAAAGTTTTTAAAGATGTTTTATTAAACCCGTATTTTTCTTCAATCACAAAAGTCTTATAAAAAGAAAACGGCAAATCGAAAAGTTTAAGTAAAACGAGAATAATTCCGGCAAAAATAAGCCCAGTAAACAGTTCTTTAAATCCAAATCCCCGGGCAAACTTATCAGCCAGGTTGAATCCGCCAAAGAAAATAAATCCGATCGTCAGTATAGTTATAATCGAATTCCGAACCATAGAAAATTTAGTGTTTTCTTTTAAATATTGCTGGGATTTATTGTACTTCTCATTATCGTAAAACCCTAAAAACTCTCCAGGCAAATCGCCGCGAGCGCTTTTGATGTTTAAGAAATCAACTATTGTTTCTAAAAAATAATGAGCCAGTAATATCCCGATAACGATTAAAAGATATAGATTCATTTAATTTCCTTTGGTTTATTTTTCTCACGCCTAAAGTGACCGGAAATCTTAAGAGTTATATCATCAATTATAGCGTAAATACACGGCAAAACAAGTAGAGTTAAGACTGTCGCGCATAATATACCCCAGACAATAGTTAAGGCCATCGGACGTAAGAACGGGTCGCCGCCCCAAATTCCGTAGGCCGTTGGCGTAAGACCTAAAGCGGTTGTTATAGTGGTAAGCAATACCGGCCGCAACCGCAGCCGGCCAGCCTCAATTATAGATTCTCGCCGGTTAATCCCTTTCCGCCGGGCGTTATTTATAAACTCAACTAAAACAATCGAATCATTGACGACAATACCGCTCAATCCTACAAGGCCCATCATCATAAAAAAACTCATCGGAAGCTGGTGAAAATAAAAGGCCCAGATTACACCGATTACACCAAACGGTATTGCCAGCATAACAACAAACGGCTGAATCAGCGACCCGAAACAAGCGGCAAGGATCATAAATATCAGGAAAAATCCAAGAGCAAACGATTTCAGGAACCCTCTAGCAGCTTTTACATTTTCTTCCTGCTCGCCGCCATAATCAATCGAATAGCCTAAAAAATCGTCTTCGATCGCTGAAAATTCTTTAGCCAACATCCGATTTATTTCTAAAGATGTCGTCTTTTCAGTATCGACATCAGCATTAACAGTCACAACGCGTTTTCCGTCGAGATGAAGAATCTCAGTTAGAGCTTTCCTCTCCTCAATCCGGGCCACACTGGTTAAAGGTATCAACTGACCAAACTTATTTTCAATGATAATATCGTTAAAACTTAACGGATTATTCCTTTTCTCGGCAGGCAAAATAACTACCACATCGATTTCTTCTGTCGCTTTTGTCGGTTTAATTGTTGTAGCAATCGCGCCCTTAAAAGCGGCCCGAACGGCGATTCCAATATCACTAACCGAAAGACCTGAGCGGGTAGACTCTTCCTCATCGATTACAACGCGAATCTCGCCGCCGCCGGAATCAAAACTCGATACAATATCGGTTACCCCATCGATCGCTGACAAGAAAGAAATGATTCGCTGAGATATTTCC
Organism: Candidatus Omnitrophota bacterium; assembly: GCA_028711575.1. Taxonomy (GTDB): domain Bacteria; phylum Omnitrophota; class Gorgyraeia; order Duberdicusellales; family 4484-171; genus JAQTSA01. The sequence continues at coordinate 2,481 of JAQTSA010000195.1, forward strand.
TCAAGCACCTTAAAATCTTCACCCCGAACCCGAGCCGAAACCGCTTTGCCTATCGGTGGACCGCCATGTTCTTTTTCAAAATAAATTTTCTCAAACCCGGGCAGTTCTTTTATTTGGTCACGGAGCGAATCGATTATCGCTTCGACTTTCCGTTTACGGGAAGGTTCCGGTTTAAAATAA
>JAQTSA010000066.1 GCA_028711575.1 Candidatus Omnitrophota bacterium
ACTCTTTTTTTGCAATTTTCTTTAAAAAACTTTTTTTAAACATAAAAATCCTTATTGTTTGATTTTAAATTTTTCAGGATAGGCGACTAATATTTCCTTTTCCAAAGTGTAAATCTGGTAACGCATTGATTTCAGCTGGCTCACCTTAACCGGCAGGACTATTTTAAAAAGTTCTTCCAAAACCCGTAAAGATTCTTTAGCCCGCTGCAAATTTATATAAACTAAATCAAAAACATTATCCCGCCTAAGTTCTAAGCTATCAGTCCTGCGTCCTAAATCAGACTCGGAATCCCGAGTCAAGATACCTTCTTTTAGAAAATTATCCTTAACTATATCGTCGAATCCATGACGAAGAACCCGTATCTTTTCCCGACATGAATCATCTTCCAAAACAAAGCGAAAAATATCTTCAGCGACTCTTAATCCTTCTTTAAAGCGATTATAATTAGCATCAATAACGCGTAAGACCCCTTTATCAAGCATAACGGGAAAGAACCTCTTTTATAATTAGAGTCGTAGAGCAACCTTTTTCAAGTTTAACTCGAAAAATTTTCTCAACAAACTCACTGCCAACAATGTCATCAGAACCCCAGTCTCCTCCTTTTACCAGATAAGTTGGCCTTAAACTCCGAATAAGCTGATAAGGAGTTGGCGAATCAAAAAGCACAATATAATCTATATAACAAATAGCATTAAGTATTGTCTTTCTAACGATTTCGTTCAATATCGGCCTGTTATTTCCCTTAATTTTTTTGATTGACTTGTCAGAATTCAGACCAACGATTAAAACATCGCCTTTAGATTTTGCCTGAGAAAAAACTTTAATATGTCCGGAATGAAGGATATCAAAACAACCATTAGTAAAAACGACTCTTTTACCTCTTTGTTTCAAATCGACAATTATTCGTTTAAGCTGTTTTACGGTTTTGACTTTATTTAGGACCATATTAAAACAATCTGGTTGAGGGATCTTTACTATTTAGGAATCGCGAAATGTTCATCAATGATATCGCAAATAATGTGACCAATTAAAGCATGCATTTCCTGTACTCGAGCCGTATCAGAAAAAGGTATCGTCAACTGACAATCTACTAAATTCTTTAATTTTCCGCCGTCTTTTCCTAAGAAACCTACCGTCTTTATACCCATTTCTCTAGCTTTTCTTGCCGCGGTTACAACATTAGAAGAATTCCCGGAAGTAGATATCGCCACAACTAAATCCGCCGGTTGAGCCAAAGCCTGTATCTGTCTGATAAATATTTGGTCATATCCATAATCATTACCGATCGCGGTAATTATTGAGGTATCTGTAGTTAAGGCAATTGCCGCTAAAGGGTTCCTTTCTTTCTTAAATCGGCCAACGAATTCAGCAGCCAAATGTTGAGAATCGGCAGCACTGCCGCCATTACCCATAAAAATAATTTTCCCGCGATTATTAAGCGTATTAACAAAAAGAGTAGCTATTTCGATTATTGAAACTTCAATAGATTCTACATAATCTAACGCTTCACGATGTTTCTTCACTGACATTTTAAAAATAGACTGCATTACAAATCTCCTAAAAAAGATAGTAGCCTAACAAGCAAATAGAACAACATCATCCATCAAGTTTTTGTTTCTGTTTTACGTCGTGTTTTTTTATTATGTTCTAAAAAAACTTTTTCTAAAATTATAACAGCCTGATCAATTTCACGTTCAGTAACGTTAAGCGCCGGTAAAATTCTCAATACATTACCATGAGTAGCATTGACAATCAACCGATAATTTAGACAGGCCTCAAAGATCCGCGACGAATCTCCGTTAATTTCTAAGGCAGTCATCAAGCCAAAAGACCGCACTTCGCTAATAATGTCAGTTATATTTTTTAATCCTTTAAGTTTCAAAGCCAGGTAGCGGCCGCAAGCTAAAACATTCTTTAATAATTTTTCTTCTTTAATCGTTTTAAAAACTTCCAGCGACACAGCGGTAACCAACGGTGACCCGCCAAAAGTAGACGCATGTAATCCTGGTTTTATATAGTTTGAAATCCTTTCAGCAACGACAAAGGCTCCGATCGGTACACCAGCGCCTAAACCTTTAGATAGAATCATAATACCGGGAGAGATACCGTAATTCTGATAACAAAACAACTTTCCGGTACGCCCCATTCCAGTTTGAACCTCGTCGACAATAAAAAGAATATCATTTTGACGGCAGTAACCATATAGTTGTTTAATGTACTCAGTCGTGGCGATATTAACTCCACCTTCACCTTGAACAAGTTCGATTATTACCGCGACGGTTTTTTTAGAAACTTTTTTTACAAAATCAGAAAAATCATTAAAAGCTGCCTCTTTACAGCCCGGCAATATTGGCGTAAAAGGTTTTTTGTACTTTTCCTGACCAGTAACCGAAAGAGCCGCAAAAGTCCGGCCATGAAAGGAATTCCTCATAGCAATAACTTCATGACGGTTGCCCCGGCCGTAAAGACGGCTTAATTTAACAGCACCTTCAACCGCTTCCGCTCCGGAATTGGAAAAAAACACTTTAGAAGGAAAAGAGTTTTTAACAATTTCTCGAGCAAGCAACGCCTGCTCCTGCTGAAACAGATTGTTTGGTAAATGGATAAGCGTCGAAGCTTGTTTTTTTAAGACAGCAACTATTCTCGGATGGCAATGACCTAAAATAGAGACCCCCCAACCAGGAAACATATCCAAATAACGGTTACCCTTATCATCAAAAAGATAACTTCCCTTACCTTTAACAAATACCGGTCCAAGACGATTGTATGTATTTAATGAGTATTTTTTGTATAGGTTTTTAATATCCATGATTAAGCCAGGTTAATAGAATCAATTATTATTTTTTTAAAAAATTTAAAGGATTATTTCTGTGCCAACACCTTGATCGGTAAAAATTTCAAGCAATAACGCATGAGAGATTTTAGCATCTACGATATGAGATTTTTTTACACCTTTCTCAATAGCCCGAACAGCAGCCATGACTTTTGGGATCATGCCTTTAGCAATAACCTTATCTTTAATAAGTCCATCGATTTGATCCAAGGTCAATGATGGAAACAAAGATGTTTCATCGTTGGCTTGACGCATAACACCTAATACGTCGGTAAGCAAAACTAATTTTTCCGCTTTTAGCTTTGCCGCGATAAAATAAGCGACATCATCAGCGTTTATATTATAAACCGTGCCATCGGCGGTAATTCCCATTGGAGTAATAACCGGTATAGATATGTTCAGAGCCGAGACTAACCGATCGTAATCACAATCGACTATTTCACCAACAAACCCTAGTTCTTTATGATACTCTTTCTTCTTAACAAATAAAAGGCCATCTTTACTTTTAAAACCCTGAGCCAAAGAATGATGAGAATTTATTTCGTCAACGATTAGATCATTCAGTTTATCTAATTCTTCTCCTACGACATCAAGTGTAGCTTGATCAGTAACTCTCAATCCATCAACAAATTCAGTTTGGACTTTAAGTTCTTTCAAACGGCCTGTGATATTCGGCCCGCCGCCATGAACAAGAATCGGCCTAATCCCACTATAACGCAAGAAAGCAATATCTTCCAAAACAGACTTCCTTACTCGCTCTTCGCCAAGAATCGACCCGCCATATTTAATGACAAAAACGCACTTATGAAACTCCTTAATGTAAGGTAAAGCTTCAATTAAAACATCAGCTTTTTTTATCGCTTCTTTTACCATAGGATTGTCCCCTCATCAATTATATTCGGCATTTATTTTAATGTACTCCGGCGTTAGATCGCAGGTATAAACGCTCCAGGATGATTTCCCCTGTTTTAAGTCCAAACTAATAACCACTTCCTTATTTTTAATATCGGTTGATTTTATTTTAAAGGAAGCCGGAACTTCTATTCCAACTTGTCCAAGAGCTGAAACGATTCGCCCCCAATTAGCATTGTTTCCATATAGGGCACACTTAACCAAATTAGAATTGGCAATTGCAAAAGCACCTAGTTTCGCTTGTTTTTCGTTCTTCGCGCCAACAATTTTTATTTCTATGAATTTAGTTGCGCCTTCACCATCTTTAACGATCATTTTAGCCAAATCCAAACAAATTTCATTGTAGATTCTGGTAAAACAATCTATTTCTTTTTGCGAAGTCAAAGCTACTTTCCCACTAGATAAACCAAAGACACAATCATTCGTGCTCATACAACCATCAACTGTAATAGAATTAAAAGTTTTATCAATGGCATTCTTATTTATTTTTTTAAACAATCCCGGTGTAAGTTTAGCATCGGTCAGGATAAAGCCCAGCATTGTAGCCATATCCGGCTGAATCATTCCCGAACCTTTTGCAACACCGATGATTTTAACCCGGCCGGCTTTAAGATCAATTTCCTTAAAGGAAATTTTCGCGAAAGTATCAGTAGTGAGAATACTTTGAGCAAAATTTTCAATATCATCGCCTAAACTATCAATCAAAACTGGGAAACTGGAAATAACTTTATCTTTCGGCAAAACTTTTGCAATAATCCCGGTCGAAGAGAACAAAATATTTGCCGGCATAACGTTCAACTGATTAGCTAAGCTTGCGATTATCTGTTTTGAATCCTTAAGCCCAGCCGAATGACTAAAACAATTAGCGTTACCACTGTTGACTAAAACCGCATTTATTGGATTTTTGATGTTCTCTTTACTCAAGGTAACCGAATAAGCGACATTTGAATTTTTAGTAAATACCCCAGTCGCTAGTAGGGGATCTTTTGAATAGATCAAACCCAAATCCAGTTTCTCTTTTTTTATGCCCGCTTTAACAGCAGCTGCTTTAAACCCACGAGGCAACTTCATAATTTCATAATCCAGTCTTTTCATCTATTCCCAACAGAATATTCATATTCTGAACGGCAGCGCCGGCGGCGCCTTTTAGAAGATTATCGATACAGGAAACAATAACTCCGAACTTACCAGTTTCATCTAAAGAAAACCCAATATCACAAAAATTAGTACCAACTACGTTTTTCAATTTTACAAGTTCCTGATTAACTCTGATAAATGGCTCATCTTTATAGTACCGTTGAAATAATGCCTTAACTTTAGAAAAAGTCTGTTTCTTCAAAAATGAAACATAACTTGTAGAATAGATCCCGGCACCAATAGGCACAACATGAGGAACAAATTTCAGGTTAAGAGATTTTCCGGTTTTGGCTTTAAGTATTTCAATCACTTCAGGCGTATGCTGATGATTAAAGGCTTTATAAGCCCACAGATTGTCACTAATATTTGAATAATGGTAATCGATAACAGCTTTTCTTCCGGCACCGGTAATCGAGGATTTGGAATCGACAATTACCTCAGCTTTAATCAAAGACTCTTTCATTAAAGGATAAAGTGCTAAAATCATGCTTGTCGGGTAACACCCGGGATTGGCTATTAAATCAGCCTTTTTAATCTTGGACCGAAACAATTCCGGCAAGCCATATACCGCTCGTTTTAGATTAGTTTTATCAGAATGGTCAACCTTATAAAATTTTTTGTATAAAGCCGAATCAGAAAGTCGATAATCAGCGGATAAATCAATGACCTTCTTTCCGAGCTTCAAAAATCTACACGCGTATTCCATTGATACGGTATGCGGCAACGATAGAAAAATAATATCGGAAAGTGCCGCGGCCTTTTCTATGTTATGAGGTTCACATTTTAAGTCTGTTTTTTTTAAAAAACGAGGAAATAATTTTGAATAAAGTATCGGTTCCTCTGTTCGCGACGAAATATAGGTTAAATCAACTTGTCGATGAGACAGTAAAATATCAACTAACTTTTCTCCGGTAAAACCAGTGGCACCTAAAACCGCTACTTTCAAACCTAACTCCTTTTATCCTAAGACCTTTATAAAGCTTTAGTTATCACAGCTATCAAATAGAAAGATTATGATAAACCAAAATTAAAGTCAAGTCAATATATAATAAACCGCTAATAAAAAAACAAAAAACTTAAATAAAGTCGGTTGTTGATCTAAAATTGAGGAATGATAAGTTCCTTAACTGCCTGAAAAACATTACTGTTAGAAGCCAGATAACCAATTGTTTCCGGAGTTAATTTCCCGCCTTTTAAATCAATGAGTTTTCCCCCGGCTTCTTCAATCAGACAAACTCCTCCGGCAAAATCCCAAGGACGGTCGTGAAACTCAACCGAAAAATCGATTTTTCCTTCAGCAATATAAGTCAAAGCCCTTACTGATGAGCCGTACATCCGAACATTAAAAACCTCTCGAGATAAGGCACCTAAAGTCGTAAGCATCAATTCGGGAGAATAGCGGATACTTGAATCAAAGGAAATCGAACAGTTTTTTAAATCACTAACGTCGGAAACTGATATTCTTTCTCCATTTTTATAAGCGCCAGCCCCTTTTTCCGCGACATAAAGCTCATCGTCCATAGGCATATAAATAACACCGCCGATAAACTCCTTCTTATAAACAACGCCAATTGAAACCCCAAAAACAGCGACATTACGCATATAGTTATGCGTTCCGTCCAAAGGATCAATGATCCAAAGATAATCGCTATCGAGATTTGAGCTTCCGCTCTCCTCGGCTATAACCCCATGCTCAGGAAAATCTGAGCGAATCGCGGCTACTATCAAATTTTCAGCCTCTCGATCAAGATTAGTCGCGAAATTCCGATCACCTTTTTTCTGAATTTCCTTTATTTTACCAAAGTTATCTTTTAAAAGCACACCGGCTTCTTTGGCCATTTTAATACTAAGGTCGATTATTTTACTCATTTTTTCTCCTTATAACTGTTTGTTACTGCTCCGATAGTTTTTCATTGTCCGGTCAGTTTCTCTCTGTATTATGTCTTCTTTCAATTTTTTACGTTTATCGTAAACGTGACGCCCCTTGGCAACAGCTAATTCAACTTTAACAAGGTTACGCTTATTAAAATAAACTTTTAGCGGTACAAGAGTCGCGCCTTTTTGAGTAGTTGAGACCGCGATTTTAAGAATCTCCCGTTTATGAAGAAGAAGTTTCCTTACCCGCCGGGGATCACTGGCAAAATATGAACTTTTTTCAAACTCAGTTATGTGCATGTTATAAAGAAAAATTTCGCCTTTTTCATATCGGGCAAAGCTCTCTTCCAATGAACATCCCTTCATCCGAAGAGATTTAACTTCATTACCTTTGAGTTCAATCCCAGTTTCATAACTATCAACAACCTCATAGTTATGTCTGGCTTTTCTGTTATTGGCAATTATTTTCATATCGATTAAAAAGTTATACCCGACCACGAAACAAATATAGCGACCCATACCGGTATAGTAACAATACTGGCTATATGGGTTAAAAGAACTGTCTGGGCAATAAATGAGCTATCGGCCATCTTTAAGCGCGCAACCAACAACAAAGACGCCGCTGAAGGCATTGCCGCCTCAAAAACAACGAAAAAACCGATTAAGGAAGTCTTGTCGAACTGGATCATCAATAAGAGAAAAACAAAAGGAACAACAACCAATTTTAAAAAACTAGCTTCAATAATCAGTTTAATTCTTTGTTTAAATCCATCGAGTTCAATCTTTCCAAGTTGAGCGCCGAGAATTATCATCGATAAAACGAAACTCATATCCCCGACCATTTTAATCGGAGAAATAATAATGTTTGGTACAAATTGAGAAGCCTTAAAAAAAACGAGTACGATGCCAATTAAGGTTGCCGTAACCGGCGGTGTAAACAATGTTGAAACCTTAAATTTTTCTCCTTTTTTCCTGAAAATAAAAAAACTGCCTACCGACCACATCATTATATTAAAACCAAAAAGGTACAAAAATATATAAATTAAAAAATTTTCCCGCAATTTATTTTCCAACAAAACATAAACAAGATTCATCGGAAGATAACCACAATTTTGAAAAGCTACCAGGCTTATAAACTCGCGCTTAAACCGAGGGCTTACCCCCCTAATTAATGAATAGATAAAGCCGATAGCGCTACTCAAAAAAAAGATCAGAAAACTTAAGGCCACAAACAAAAGCAGAGAATTGCCGCGAACAATATCATCATTTTCGATAAGATGAGAAAAAATTAAAAAAGGAACTGTAACATTAATGACAAATTCATTTAAGAATTTAAGGATTCTTTCATCGATGACATTACGCCGATAAAGATAGTAGCCTAAAACGGCGATAAAAACCAGCTTAATTATTGCTAAAGCGATTAAATTCATAGATTGGATTATAGCATATATTGGGTTTAGGGTCTAGGATTTAGGGTCTAATGAGCTATAAGCTAACGGGTTAAAAGCTATATCCAAAAGACGAGCGGCTATTGCACTCTTTTTAATTTTTGGTATAATTACGCATGCTCCGCGCGGGTGGCGGAACTGGCAGACGCGCTAGATTCAGGTTCTAGTGGGTAATTCCATGGGGGTTCAAGTCCCCCCTCGCGCATTTTTTATCTTCGATTTTTAATCACTACTTTTCTCTTTTTTTCTTAGAAAAAACTTTACCCAGTTCAGCTAAACCATATTGGAATCGTTCAATAAAGTTAGATTTAAATGAATATAATTTATCAGCCAATTTTACCAAGCTATTATTTCTTAATTTAAGTATTTCACCGCCATCAAGCCAAATACCTAAACATTCAGGACAAACATCAACCGTCACCCCGTTGGGATAATCTTCCTTTTTAAGGAAAGTAGTTCCCGAACATTTTGGACATTGACCCACTTTATGGTCTAAAGAGGAATGAAGCTGATTAAATTCTTCACCATCTAGAGAATCTCTATTAATATCAATTCGTTTAAAATCTCGGCTATCAGCCTCAATAACTTTTTCTAATTCGCCTTGATCAAACCAAATTCCCTCACAAGCCCAACAAACATCTACAGTTACACCTTCAATGACAATCGGCTCAAGTTTACCGACACATTTTGGACAATTCATGATTAGCCTCCTTATTTAACGAACTTTTCTCTTACTTTTGCCTGTTTAAAGTAAGAAAAAACAATAAGACTAAATAAAGCATAACAACCAAAAAATAAAGAAATAAAGTATCCGAACTGGGAACTAAAAATAGAAAAATAAACGTTTGCTGTTTTGCGTATTGGCAAAAGAGACCCGTCGTTCATTGTTCTGATCACATTTATCACTCGATCGGTTAAGGCCCAAATAAATCCGATACCGGTAGAACTAACCCACAACAACAACAAGCTGGTAGCCAAACCCGTAGCGAGAGAAAAGAACAAATAGTTAAGCCCCTCAACCTTTAATCTTAACAGGTTAACACCAGTGATCACAAACATCATCCCCGAAAAAACACTGCTGAAAATAAAAAAAAGCAGTGGAAGAGAAACTCGCCTATTATCGACAAAATTAATCTTGTAATTGTTGACAATTCGTTTAAGCTGAAAAATTTGTTTATAAATAGATTCCCGTTTTTCGGGGTTAAACCTGGCAGCTTGCGATCGGATATGAACATCTAATTCAACAAGCTTTTGAATACTTGCCTGATAGACAAAATCAGGTAACTTTTGTTCTGTCGAATAAACATCAAAAAGATTATAAAACTGAATTAGACCGATAAGTATAAACAATATTGCCACAATAATTACCCCAACCAATCGTTTATTGGATACCATGGATTCTCCTCTTCTTAGATTCCTGAATTTATTATTTCAAGAGCCTTGTTTAAATCTAAGTCGTTGGCCAGCCATAATTCAATTTCGCTGTCAGAAACCGGAAAATAACCTGTAAAAGAAGATAACATTTCATTTTTTAGAATACACTTTATACCAGAATTTTCTAAAAGGCCTTTTATCAGATAAACTTGAGCAGAACTTGAGGATTTAAAAACTAGCCGCATCCGATTATTGTAAGAGCCCCCGGCTTAATTTTAGATTCTTAAACTTTAAAACATTTTTTTCTGGAAAGCATAATAAAAAGATAAAGCAAGAATCGGATTAACAATTTGGATAACCACCATCATTTCTTGAGATACTATTTTAGGATAAAGCATGCTAATGACCATACCAAAAACCAATATAAAAAACAGGCCGGCCGAACCAAAAGTAGACAGTCTCCTATACCTGAAATAATCAATTAAAAAAACAAAACCAAAGATAAGACAAACTATACCAAAAACAATCTTAACCGGGTGATACGGATTCAGTAATATATTGACTAATTCTTCCATAACCTTATTTAACTGCTGCCAAAGCAATAAATTGTATTTTAAATTAGTATAACTGAAATAAAGTCAATAATAAAGTGTTTATTTCGATACTGTAAACTATTATTCGCAAATTGACAAATAAGTAAAAACGGCATACCCTCAAAAGGTATGGTAACTACCAATTACTAACCTTTCAACAAGGAGGATATGCCGTGAATAGACCAGTTAATTT
>JAQTSA010000067.1 GCA_028711575.1 Candidatus Omnitrophota bacterium
AAACCTTGCTCTTTTCGGCAACGATGGCTGAGCCGATAAAAAGGCTCGCTAGTGAGTGTCTGCATGACCCAAAACATATATCGCTGATACAAAAAAGAGCGACACCAAAAAATATAGAGCATTTTTTTGTATATCTTTCGATGGATAAGAAACAGAAAGAAATCGTTAATTATTTTAAGCAGGAGAAAATTAGTCAAGCGATTATTTTTTGTAATGCCCGCCATATCGTTGACAAATTGTCTCGCGTTTTACGTAAAGTTTTTAAAGATGTTGAATATATTCATGCCGGGCTTGACCAAGGGAAACGGTCGTCTATCTTTCGCCAGTTTCGGGCGAAAAGAATACGTTACCTTATCGCGACCGATGTCGCCGGACGGGGCCTTGACTTTTCAAATGTTTCACATATCGTTAATTGGGATTTTCCCCGAGGTGAGCAGTACACTCATCGTACCGGGCGAACCGGCCGGATGGGGCGAAAGGGTAAGGCCATAACTTTTGTCACTCGTCAAGATCTGGCTGCCTTTAATGAGTTGATTACGGCAACAAAAATTGTGCCCTTTTGGATCGGGAAAAATCCTCTCGACAAAAAAATAAATTCTTCGCGTTCTTAATGATTTGCCGCTTCTTAAAGTTCAATTACTATAACCAATGGCAAGAAAAATAACGATTATTGACCGCTATGGTTTTGACCCTGGGAAAAAAAGAGAATTTTCTCTCTTTCAAGAACGTGTCTCGGCCGGATTTCCTTCGCCGGCTGATGACTATGTCGAAAAAAAATTAGACCTTAATGAGTATCTTGTCGAAAACCCTTCGGCGACTTTTTTTGTCCGGGTTGAAGGTGATTCAATGATTAATGCCGGGATTCATTCCGGCGACATTCTGGTTGTCGATAGATCTCTTAAACCGGCCAATAACCGAATTGTTATTTTTATGGTGAATGGCGAACTAACAGTAAAACGCCTTTGCCGGAAAAAAGGCATTTTTTATCTTGTTCCGGAGAATGAAGCTTTTGATGAGATCGAACTAAATGATTCTATGGATTGCCAAAGCTGGGGAGTGGTTACCGGTGTTATCAGAAAAATTTAGCGCTTAAAGGTGATATGTTTTGTCTAGTTGATTGTAATAATTTTTATGTTTCATGTGAACGGGTTTTTAATCCTAAACTAGAAAAAAAACCGGTTGTCGTATTATCAAATAACGACGGCTGTGTTATTTCCCGTTCCAATCAGGCAAAAGCCCTAAACATTAAAATGGGGGCGCTTTACTTTAAAAATAAAGATTTTTTTAAAGAACGAGGCGTGTGTGTATATTCTTCCAATTATCCGCTTTACGCTGATATGTCCAACAGAGTAATGAGCGTCCTTAAACGATTCTGTCCGGACATTGAAATCTATTCTATTGACGAGGCTTTCTTGGATTTTAAAACTATTTATCATAAAGACCTTTTGTTATATGCCAAGGAAATTAAGGAAACGGTTAAACAATGGACAGGCATTCCGGTTTCGGTAGGCCTTGCTTCCACGAAGACCCTGGCAAAAGCCGCTAATTTATACGCAAAAAAAAACTTTGAATGTCAGGGGGCTTTTGAAATTAATGATTCCACCGATATTGAGGCTTTACTTAGTGAAATATCGCCGGAAGATATTTGGGGAATTGGCAAACAATATTTGAGTATCCTTAAGGCTAATAATATTAATACTGCCTTAGATTTACGAAATGCCTCTGACGTTTGGATTAAAAAAAATTTAACTATTTCCGGCCTTAGGACAGTCTGGGAATTGCGGGGGAGATCCTGTATAGCGTTTGAAATGGTTTCTTCGCCAAAGAAGCAGATAGGCTGTTCTCGCTCGTTTCCCTCGGCGGTGACGAAGTTAAGCGAGCTGGAGGAAGCTGTATCAGCATATGTTTCCGCGGCAGCTAAAAAATTACGCCGCCAGAATTCTTTAACATCTTATGTCGGCGTTTTTCTTCTGACCAATTGCTTTAATGATCGGCCGCAATATTCAAATCGTGCCGGTTTGTGTTTAGTTGAGCCGAGCAGCTATACTCCGGAGTTAGTCGGCGCGGCGATTAAAGTTTTGAAGGTTATTTTCAGAGAAGGTTATCGATACAAAAAACTGGGTGTTTTCTTTAAGGACATATCATCTTTGGAAAACTTTCAATACACTTTTTCTAAAAGCCAAAATAATCGTAATCGCCAGAATAGTTTAATGAACACAGTAGATAAATTAAACTCTTCTCTGGGAACTGATGCCTTAAAGGTGGCGTCTCAAGGCATCTCTCAATCCTGGAGAATGCGTCAAAACAAACTATCTTTTCGTTTTACAACTCGTTGGAGTGAGCTGCCTGTCGTAAAATAGAAAAAACAATTCGATCGAAACCGTTCGCGGTTTTTTATCTTTAATCTTTTACTATCTTGCCGGTTTACAACTGTGATTTGCCTGGATATAATATACGGGGACACTTTATTACTTCTTAGATAAGGGAACTTTTTTAAAATCTATGATGTCTAATCTCTATTGGAGCCTGTTGAGTCAAATGGTTCTGTTTATTTCTTAAAATCAGCCAAGACGGAGTTTTAAAACATTGAGCTAACCGGCCAGGTCAAATGATCAAAAATATTATTAAATATTTTGCTACTCGCCACCGTTTGACCAACATTTTTTGTTTAATGGTTTTCATCGGCGGTATTTTTTCCTGGATGTCTATTCCCAAGGAAGAACTCCCTGATATTAGCTTTGATATGGTTCGGATTTCGACCTCCTACCCCGGCGCCTCGGCCGAAGAAGTAGAAAAAGATATTACTATTCCTATTGAAGATGAACTTCAGGGCGTTGATGGGATTCATTCGGTTATTAGTTCTTCAAGCCGGGGCTCATCAAGTATCAGGGTTGAACTTGAACCGGGGTATTCCAACAAAGATGAAGCTATCGCTGAAATTAAGAATGCTGTGTCTGATGTTGAGCTGCCAGCCGAAGTTAGAGATGATCCTAAAGTTCATGTATTTAAAACTTCTAAGAAATCAATTATTGATGTCGCGATTTACCTTGACGGTGTAGGTTATTTGGACAAAGAAAATCGTCATAAACTCCAATCTTATATGTTTTCGTTGGAAGATAAACTTTTATCTTTACCCCAGACAAATAGTATTAGCCGTTCCGGTTACTTAAAAGAAGAGATTCAGATCGTTGTCAGCCCTGATAAGCTTTACGATTACCGGGTTTCTCTTAGTTCTTTAGCTAACGCGATAAAAAAGAATAATGTCAGCCGTCCAGTGGGGAGTTTGGATGACGAAAAAGAATCTAAAGTAGTTTTGGATTCTGAGTTAGATACTGCTGAAAAAATTAAGTTTTTGACTGTTCAGGGTGGTTTTGAAGGCCAGGGAATCCGTCTTTCTGATCTAGGCGATGTCCAAAACGGTTATGAAGACTCAACGCTGATCATGAAGGTTGATGGTTATCAGGGCATAATTCTTAATGTCGTCAAAAACAGCCAATATGGGATTCTTGATTCGGTTGACGCTGTCATCGCTGCTGTTGAAAATTTTAAAAAAATTCGCTTAAAGGATACAAATGTCAAGGTAGTGTTACTTGACGATGAGTCTACTGATGTTAGAAATCGTCTTTCTTTGATTGGCGTAAACGGGTTTATCGGGTTTGTTATTATCGTTTTATTGTTGATGGTTTTCCTTGATTTGAAGTCGGGGCTGTGGGTTGCTGCCGGTATTCCTTTTACTTTTTGCTTTTCGATCGTTTTGATGAAATTTACCGGTATGACGATCAATAATACTACTTTAGCCGGGGTTATTATTGTTATGGGTATGGTAGTTGATGACGCGATTGTGGTTGCCGAAAATATCGTCCGGTTAAAGAGAGAGGGGCTGGACACCGGAGAAGCTGTTATCGAAGGCACATCTTTTGTCTTTAAACCGATATTGGCGAGTATCTTAACGACTTGTGTCGCTTTTGTGCCTTTGTTTTTTTTCCAGGGGCGGTTTGGAAAAATGGTTGGGTTTATTCCGCCGATAATCTTTTTTATGCTTGGAGCAAGTTTGCTGGAAGCGATAATCGTCTTGCCGGGGCATATGTCGATTAACCGTTTTTCGTTTAAGAAACGAAAAGAGAAAGAAATAGATTTAAAAGCTATTGACCGGAAAAAGAACTGGTTTATTAAGATCGAAAATTCTTATGAGCGGTTGCTTTTAAAGTTACTTGATCATAAAGTCTGGATTATTCTATCTTTTATTGTGCTTTTAGCGGCATCACTTTTACTGTTAAAAACAAAAATGAGTTTTGTAATGTTTCCCGATGAAGAGACTCGTGAGGCGCGTATTTCCGGGGAAGTCAGCGGTAATTCTACCAGCATTGAAACAGCGAAAAAATGTGAACTTATTGAAAGTATTTTAAGGAAATATCTGGGGGAAGAAGTTGTTGGTTTTAGAACTCAAGTTGCCAGAAGCCATTTTGGGAGTGCGGCTAAAGAAAACCGGTTTAATATAAGCGTTGAGATTTTGCCGAAAGAGAAGCGTAAAAAGAATGCTGATCAGCTTCTTAAGGAATGGGAGAGTCAATTAGAGCCATTTAAATCCAGCTTTAAAAAAGTAGTTTTTAGTAAAAGCCGGTTCGGTCATGCCAGTGGAAGCCAGATAGAAATAAATATCCGGGAAAACAACAATCAGTTACGTGAAAAAGTGATGAACGAGGTCGTTTCCGAATTGGAAGTTTCCGGTTTGTTTAATAATTTAGAAACCGGAGAACCTTTAAAATACCCGGAATATCGAGTTCAGCTTTTAAGAGATGAGATTAAACGTCTGGATATTGATCCTTCAGTCGTTTCTGATACCTTTCGGACAGCTGTTCAGGGTACGGTACTTTATGACTTTAAAGTTGAAAATGAAGATATGGAAGTGATTCTATCTATTCCTGATGAACAGAAGGATTCTCTGGATAAGATTTTGTCCGTGCCGGCGGAAAATAAAAGAGATTATTTAGTGCCTTTAACGAATCTGGTGACTTATCGTTTGGTTGATAGCCCGGATTCGATCGAGCGGGAAGACCGTAAACGTACAGTTAAGATTTATGCTGACCTTATAAAAACGTCGAAAATGACGCCGCTGGAAGCAGCCGTTTATTTAGAGGAAATTGTGTTTCCGAAAATTCAGGGCCTTTATCCCTCGGTGATCCTTGATTTTAGCGGTGAGATCAAAGAGTCTCGTGATTCGGGAAAAGATTTTGTTTATGCCGTAATCTTAACCTTGCTCTTAATATTTTTCATTCTGCTGATTTTGTTCGATTCGCTGACAAAACCGCTGATAATAATGCTTTCAATTCCTTTTGGCGCGGTAGGGGTTATCATCGCCTTTTGGCTTCACGGTATTTCTCAGTACGGATTTTTTGCCGTTATCGGGGCTATTGGGCTTTTTGGCGTGGTGGTAAATGATTCAATAGTCATGTTGTCGAAAATGGATGTTATGACTAAAGGTAAAAACTTTATTACAAATTTAGATGTTTCTCAAGCCGCGGCAACCCGTCTTCGAGCGGTTATTCTTACAACTTTAACCACTGTAGCCGGTGTTTTCCCTACGGCTTATGGTTTCGCCGGATATGACGCGATGTTAGGGCAAATGATGTTGGTTATGTGTTGGGGGCTGTTGTTTGCGACCGGAATTACCTTGCTGTTAATTCCCTGTGTTTACAGTTTTCTGTATGTTGGACAAAAAAAGGACTAAAAAAGTGAGAGTCAGAAAATTTATCGTTTTAGCCGTGATTGTTGTTTCGTTGATTCAATCCGCTGGTTTAATTTATTCTCAAAATGAAACTGAGTCAAAGTCAGAGACTTTAGCGAATCGGTTCTCGGTTAAGGATTTTATTGCAACTGCTTATAAGAATGATTCGGAATTTAGCCGTATTTTGATCGACGAATTAAAACTTAAATATAACAGAACTTTGGCTCTTCCGGCAAGAGACATTGTCGTAGGTGCTTCAGCCAATTATGGCTTGCTGCTTGACGTGAATACCGAATACAATGATTTTACTCTTGGCGCCTCAAAACTCTTCCCGTTGACCGGAACGGAAATTAATGCTGATTATTCCTCAAGCCTATCACCTTTAACCAAGAAAATAACTTCAGAATTTGAAGTCTATATTTCCCAGCCGATAGCCCGTAACGCTTTCGGCCGGGCTACAAGAATGCTTGATAAAATTTCTGGTTTGGAAACAGAGATTTCCGGTTATCAGATAGTCGAGGCTTATGAGGATTATTTTTCTGAAATTTTAAAGACTTATTTTAACTGGTATTTAGCATATGAGAGTCTTAATACCGCAAAAAAAGCGTTAAAAGAAAATGTTAAGCTGTATGAGAATATTAAACAAAGACAGACTAAGAATATCGCCCTTGAAAATGATGTCAATAAAACAAAACTGCAGGTTATTGCAAAACAAGAGGCCTTGATTGTTGCTGAGAGCAATTACGAGAAATATTTAAACCTGGTTAAGAGAATTTGTCATTTCGAGTCATCAGAAAATATTGTTCCTACCGGCATAGATTTGTACGATGGCCTCAATTTGAACTTCGACAATTATTATGATACTTTTAAAAAGCAGTCCCGGACTTATAAAATTTTCAATTTATTGGAAAAACGCGGTGTGATCCTTTCTGCAAAGCAGGCTGATGAGCTGTTTCCTTCTATCAGTTTACAGTTGGGCTATAAGATTGAGGGCGATGAGTATTCTATTGGCCGTGACCAGGAATCAGTGTTTGCCAAAGTTGTTTTTGAAAAGTTTTGGACGGATTCCCAAACTAAGGCAAAGGCCGAAATAGCTAAAATCAACTTACAGGCTGCCCGCCTGGATAATATCAACATTCGTTATCGGATGTATGCTGATTTAAAGAATTTAGCTTTTGAGATTGACCGGCAGAATAAACTGATCGAAAAAGCGAAAGATAAAGTAGTTTTAGCCGAAAGTATCGTTAAATATGAATCGGAAGATTATTCCTATGGCAGAAGTACTCTTAACGATTTGATTCAAGTTATAAACACTCGAGATACAAGTACTTATAATTTAATAGAACAACAGGTTAATTTAAAGGTTCTTACCGTTGAGTGGCTGCGTCTTACCGACGAGTTGGTTCAGAAGATAACTGGCCTCAATTAGCATAAATTTATATCCTGCCTAAATTCAATAAGCTTAAAATATTATCCTATTTGGGCGTTTGGGTTAATGACAAGATTTAGTGATAAGGAGACTTTGTCGCATTAATGCGATATTTGTTGACAAATTTAAAATAATGTCATAAAATGTCATATCGTTTGATATTATTGATGAGCAGTGTCGGGGAAACAGAAACTATAAAATTGGGAGATAAAAATGCAGTTAAGTGTAAAAGATTTAGCTAAACTATTGAGCGTAACCGAAAGAACGATTTATCGTTGGGTAAAGCAGGAAACAGTTCCTTTTTATCGGATACACGACCAGTATCGGTTTAATCGAGTTGAAATCCTTGATTGGGCGACCAAGAAAAAAATAAATATATCCCAGGGTATACTCAATGATGATGAGCCGGTTAATCTGGCCGAACTTTCCTTAACTGAGACGATTAAAAAAGGCGGTATATATTATCGGATTGAAGGAAGCGATAAAGAGTCTTTATTAAGTTCAGTTGTTGAACTTCTGAATTTACCTGAGGATGTTGATAAAAAAAGCCTCTTAAATGCTATGCTTGTCAGAGAAGAGTTGGGTTCGACAGGTCTTGGTGATGGTATCGCTATTCCTCACGCCCGATACCCTGTAGTTACCCATATTCCTCACGCGATTGTTTCTATCTGTTTTTTAGAAAAACCGGTTGATTATGATTCAATCGATGGTAAAGCGGTACATTGTTTATTTACTTTGGTTAGTCCGACGGTTAGAAGTCATTTGAAGATCCTTTCAAAAATAGCTTTTGTTTTAAAAGATAAAAATGTAAAAGAATCAATTGTGAAACAAAAGTCCCGCGAGATTATTCTCAGCGAAATTGAAACGGCGGAAAAGGCCCTGGCTTTTATGGGGTAAGGCTATTGAGAAAAGGAAAAGACCTATATGCTTTTTATCCTGATTTCCTTAACTTTGCTGGCCGCAAGCGGATTAGCTGCTTTTTGTTTAAAGCGCTTTGACGCGGTGGCTAATTATCTTGGCGGTTTGGGGGCGGTTTTTTCCGGCTGTATCGGTTTGACTGGGCTTTTTATCGTTTTTAACGGCTCTAAATTTAAGGAATTAAATTTATTCTGGTCTCTTCCTTATGCTTCATTTTCGCTGGCGATTGACTCCCTTTCGGCGTTATTTCTTTTACCTATTTTTGTTCTTACGGTTTTTTCAGCGATATACGGAGTGGAATATCTGCGGCATTTTTATGGCAAAAAAAACATCGGCAGCGCCTGGCTTTTTTTCAATTTCCTGGTATTGGGTATGATTCTTGTGGTTATTGCCCGTAATGCTGTACTTTTTCTTGTTGCCTGGGAGATTATGTCGTTAAGTTCCTTTTTTCTCGTTTTATTTGAAAATGAAAAGAAGGGGGTACTTAAGGCCGGACTCATTTATTTGACAGCGACTCATATCGGTACTCTTTTTTTGATGGTAATGTTTATCCTTTTGAGTAAAAGCAGCGGCTCGTTTGATTTCTTTGGGGTAAAAGCTATAGAGTCAGGGATTACTTCTTCGATTATTTTCCTTTGTGCTTTAATTGGTTTTGGAACTAAAGCCGGGTTTATGCCTTTGCATATTTGGCTGCCGGAAGCCCATCCGGCCGCGCCGTGTCATGTTTCGGCACTTATGTCGGGAGTAATGATTAAGACCGGAATTTATGGAATAGTTAGGGTAATAAGTTTTTTAAGTATGCCGCCGGTCTGGTGGGGGTATACTTTAATCTCTATTGGAATTTTTTCAGGGATTTTGGGTATCCTTTTTGCTTTGGCTCAGCATGACCTAAAAAGACTTCTCGCTTATAGCAGTATCGAAAATATCGGGATTATAACTCTCAGCCTTGGATTCGGGGTTTTGGGAATGAGTCTAAACGATTCGCTATTAATTGTTTTGGGGTTTAGCGCCGGATTGTTACATGTGGTTAACCACGCTTTTTTTAAAGGATTGCTGTTTTTAGCCGCTGGCGCTGTTCTTCATACAACCGGAACTTGCCAAATAGATCGATTGGGCGGGTTACTGAAAAAAATGCCTGTTACTGGGGCTTGTTTTCTTGTCGGTGCGGTTGCTATTTGCGGGTTACCGCCATTAAATGGATTTATCAGTGAGTTTTTGATTTATTTGACCTGTTTTAAAAGTTTATTTTCAACAATATCAGTTTCAATCGTTTCCTTATCAGCAATCGGGTCTTTAGCTTTAATTGGCGCTTTGGCTGTTGCCTGTTTTACCAAAGTCTTTGGGGTAATCTTTTTAGGCCTGGCAAGAAGCAATAGCCCTCAAAAGGGGATTGAGCCGGGTCTTCTAATGAGATTATCGATGGTCGTTCTCTCGGTTGGCTGTGTCATTTTAGGACTCGTCTTTCCCTTTGTCCTCAAACTTTTTCAGAGCGCAGTTTTTGATATAACTGGATTAAGTTTGAATATTATAAGTAGTAATCTAATTGAGGCGGTTAATCCCTTAAGATTCGTTGTGATTGCAGCGTTTTTACTTTTTCTTTTAATTGTCGCGATTTCTCTTTTACGAAAAAGGCTTCTCATCCGAAGAAATCTTAAATCAGTTTCTACTTGGGATTGCGGATATAGCGATTCGGAACAGGTAATTCAGTACACTGCTTCTTCTTACGTAGAACCTTTGTTGTGTTTTTTTAAGGGAATCCTGAGAACACAAAAACAGGGCTCTGAATTGAAAGGATATTTTCCCGATAACTCTTTTTTTAAAACTGAAACCTTTGACTTCTTCGGTAATTCGCTGTTTCGGCCGGCACTTAAAGTGATCCATCAGTTAGCCGGTCGTCTTACCTGTTTACAGCATGGTAGGACTCAATTTTATATTCTCTATATTTTTTTTACTCTTCTTGTCCTGCTTATCTGGAAATTATAAAGTCAGATGGAAATAATCCAAATAATTTTAATTTTAGTT
>JAQTSA010000196.1 GCA_028711575.1 Candidatus Omnitrophota bacterium
TTGGAAAGAAGTCTTACGGAGGATAAGCAAGCTGTCTCCCAGCTGAAAAAGGATTACCCTTTATATTTTATCATTATTAACAAAGATCTCATACTAAAGTAACAGTATGAGAATTATACCAGGAGGCAGATATGAACAGTCAGTATGTACCAATGGTAGTTGAACAAACCGGAAGAGTTGAGCGCGCTTATGATATCTATTCACGCCTTTTAAAAGACAGAATAGTTTTTATTGGAACAGCTATCGATGATAACGTGGCTAATGTGGTTATTGCTCAGATGCTATTTCTTCAGATGGAGGATCATAGTAAAGATATAAATATTTATGTTAATTCTCCGGGAGGAGTCATTACTGCCGGACTTGCTATCTATGACACTATGAAATTTGTGAAATGTGATGTTTCTACTTACTGTGTTGGCCAAGCCGCTTCGATGGGAGCGGTGTTGTTGGCGGCCGGAACAAAAGGTAAACGCTATGCTTTGCCGAATTCGCGGATAATGATCCATCAGCCCTGGGGCGGAGTTCAGGGTACGGCTGAAGATATTTCCCGGCAAACGACTGAGATTTTAAGGTTGCGGGAAACAGTTAACCAAATTTTGGCAACTCATACCGGCAAGTCGGCCGATGATGTCGCCCGGGATACTGACCGTGATTATTTTATGTCGGCGAATGATGCCGCGGCTTATGGTATTGTTGATGAAGTGATAGCTCCTTCAAAAAAATAATTTTTTAAGGTGTTATGATCTTTTTCTGGTAAAAGGTGGAAAAATTGGTATAATACAATTCGTTTTTTTTAGAAGCGAATTCCTAAGCCTATAACTATCAGTTAACTTGAATTTGTAAAAAATTTTTCTTAGAACCGGAAACCGCGAGAATATTATCCGAATGAGTCTTTAGGCCTGAGCTAAATTACTTAACGTTAAAGAATAAACAAAAGAGGGAGCTAATGAACGCAGTGTTAGTCGGTTTACAATGGGGAGATGAAGGTAAGGGTAAAGTTATAGACTATTTATGTCAAAAACATGACGTTATCGTTCGTTTTCAAGGCGGCAATAATGCCGGGCATACTGTGGTTGTTCAGGGTAAGAAATTTGTATTTCATCTAATCCCGTCAGGAATATTGAGAGAAGAAAAAATTTGCGCTATTGGTAACGGTGTTGTTGTTGACCCTAAAGTTCTAATCGAAGAGATAACTGCTCTTAAAAGTCAGGGGATTAAAATAACTCCTGAGAACTTTAAAGTATCTCCGCTTTGTCATGTTATCTTTCCTTATCACAAAATGATTGATACTTTACGGGAAAAAAAACGTCTTCATAAGATCGGTACGACTAAACGGGGGATTGGTCCTTGTTACGTTGATAAAGTTACCCGTTGCGGGATTAGGATGATTGATTTTATCGATAGTAAATCTTTTGCTGAGAAGCTTAAAGATAATATCATTAACCAAAATTATATTTTTAGAAAGGTATATGGGTTTAAAGGATTTTCTTTTGAGGAAGTTTATGCTGAGTATAATGCTTTAGCAAAAAAGATTAAACCTTATGTCTGTGATTTAGTTGATTATTTTTACAAAAGCAGAGATAAAAAATTTCTCTTTGAAGGAGCTCAAGGAACATTTCTTGATATTGATTTTGGAACTTATCCTTTTGTTACTTCTTCTTCGGTTATTACATCTAATGCCTGTTTAGGTTCCGGTTTATCTTTTATACCGGTGTCAAAGTATATCGGTGTTGCTAAAGCTTATACTACCCGGGTAGGAGAAGGCCCTTTTCCAACGGAATTGAACGGAAAGTATCTTGATTATTTCAGGAACAAAGGCGTTGAATTTGGAGCCACTACCGGAAGGCCGCGAAGATGTGGATGGCTGGATTTAGTCTTGTTGCGGCGGGCGGTCATTCTAAATAATATAACCGAGCTGGTTATTACAAAATTAGATGTCCTTGACGGTCTTAAAAAGATTAAAGTCTGCCTTGGTTACAAACGTTCGGGTAAAGTTTTAACCGAGTTTCCTTATGATTTATCCGGTATAAAACCGGTTTATAAAGAGTTTGATGGTTGGAGCGGTTCAGTTTGCCAAGCACGTAAATTCTCTGATTTGCCGAAAAATGCCCGCAGTTATGTTGAATTTATTGAATCATTCCTGGGAGTAAAAGCTAAGTTTATCTCGGTGGGAGAAAAACGGGAATCCGTTTTGAAAAAGTAAGGGGGGATCATGAATCCGATATTAATCGTTATGTTTTGCTCGTTATTGGCGTTAAGTTTTTGTGGGTATCTTGTTCGTTGGCTTTTTAAGCAGCCTCAAGGTAACGAGGATATGCAGCGTATTTCTAAATATGTCGCCAAAGGTGCTCAGGGTTATCTTAATCAGCAATATAAAGTTGTTGGTATCTTTTTTGCTGTTGTTTTTGTTCTTCTTTTTTCTATGTCGCTCAAAGGGTTTCTTGTTTTCTGGGTGCCGATTGCTTTTGTTACCGGCGGTTTGTTTTCCGGTTTTTGCGGTTGGCTTGGTATGTACGTTGCCACCAGAGCTAATGCCCGGACCGCATTTGCGGCTTCAAAGAGTTTAAATAAGGGGCTGCGAGTTGCTTTTAGTGCCCGTA
>JAQTSA010000197.1 GCA_028711575.1 Candidatus Omnitrophota bacterium
AGCATTCTGCATTTATCTTTTCCAATTCTATTCTTTTCGTTGTTTATTTCATTCGTTTCGTTATTTGCCCAGGAAAGGATCCTTACATCTTCTCAAAAAAGAATTGAAGATATCAGGATTCAGTTTATAAAAAAGGATTTTGCCAAAGCCCACGAAGAGAAACGTCTATACTTTGCGACACCGAATAAGGTTTTGTTCGCCGAAACATTCTCGCCAAAAACAGCGACGCTTACTAATGTTAAAATTTTTCATAAAAACGACAGTGAATACATAACAAAACAAACTTTTGCCTTATCGATAAGCTACACTCAAGGCGCCTGGGAAGGCAAAGACGTTATGGAATACGCAATTGACGAAGAAGGCGCTTTTATCGGCGCGCCGTTCCGCTGGGACAAAAAAGTAATTGAACTTGATCAATCGCCCCAAGAACTTCTTGTTCGCAAGAATCTGCTGGCCTCGACATCATCTTTAAAGAATCTCAGACAAGAGATAAAACGTCTGCGTAAAATCCATGCCAGCAAAGAGCTGGATAAACTTATTATTAAATATAACCAACGGCTCTCAACTCCCTTTTCTCATATCTTTTTAATTGTCGGAATTTTGCCGTTAGCGCTTGAAATCAAAAAAAGGAAAACATCTTTTTCAGCACTAGCCCTCGGTTTTATATTCGGCTTATTTTATTACTGTTTTGACCAGTTCAGCATAGTCCTTGGCGGATCAGACTTCATAATCCCTATCCTAAGCGCTTGGGTTGCTCCTTTATTTTTTGTAACAGTAGGGCTAACCGGGCTGGTTTTAATAAGGTAGCAGAGACGGCTTATAGTCACGTTGTATCTTAAGCGATAAACGGCTCATTATTTCATAGGGAATAGTTTGAGCCCAATCAGCCAAATCAGAGGCCATGATCTCAAGCTTACCGCTTTTTCCGATTAAGATAACATCATCGCCAACAGAGATATCCCGCCGATTGCCTAAATCAACCATTATATGATCCATACAAACATTACCCGCTAAAGGGAAAAAAGCGTCTTTAATAATAACCTTGGCTTTATTTGATAAAGACCAGGGATAACCATCGGCATAACCGACCGAGACAGTCGCAATTAGAGTGGCTTTCTTAGCCACAAAATTACGGCCATAACTTGCGCTCATTCCCGGCTTAAAACGTTTAATAAATATAACTTTTGATTTCAGAGATAAAATAGGCAAAACGCTTGAGCCTACACCTTTGAATTTCATACCGCCATATAAGACTAACCCCGGACGAACCATATTGAAATGCGCTTTAGGATAGTTCAGCATTCCAATGCTATTGGCACAATGTCGATACTTAAAAGTTATAGCTTTATTTTTCAGTAAGTTTATAAATTCGTTGAAAGCTTTTATTTGGGAACCCGTAAAATTAAGGTCACTATCAGCTACCGGAAAATGAGTATAAATTCCTTCTAAAAAAATATTTTTTAAATTTTTTATTTTTTCGATAAATTCAAAAGAATCTTTGTAATAATGCCCCAGCCTTCCCATTCCGGTATCAACATAAATATGAACCGGATGAACAACGCCAATTTTTTTAGCAAGTTTATCCAGCCGGCGGGCAAAATCAAGCGACACAACTGTTGCCGTAACCTTATATTTCACAAAATACTCAGCGTAACTTTCAAATACGGCACTCAAAACTAGAATCGGCTCTTTGAATCCGGCATCTCTAAGAAAAATAGCCTCTTCCAGACTGGCGACGCCAAAACAATCAACACCAAGACGAGAGAGTTTCCTGGCAATCGGTATTATTCCATGGCCATAGGCTGACTGTTTTACAGTCGCAACAATTTTGACATTATTCTTAATAATTTTCCGGATAAACTTAAAGTTATGCTCCAAAGCCTTTAAATCCACCTCAATCCATACCGGTCTAATCATTTAATCATTTCTCCCTTTTCCTAATCTGACAAGTTTTAGGGTGTAAATAAAGCGGAACTATCTTTGAAAAATCGTTGAAACTGCCCTTATTATACGCGGCTATTGCCGGCAGGATAAGAGCCGAAGCTTTTGGATAAATATTTTTCTCATCAATCTCAAAAGCCGAAGACAAGAATTTTATCCGGGTTCGGATTGCCTGATCATAGGTAATAAAATAATAGTTTTCTTTATCTTTAACAAATTCATCTAGATCTACAAGACGCTCTTTTTTTTCTCTTACAATTACACCGCTTTTCATTTTTTTAAACGTAGCACCGTATATCAAATTTTTTCTGGCATCAACAACAACCGCTAAAGACTGTTTTTGAGGAAACTGATAAGCACAAGCCAGGAAACTGCCCAAACTAATAATCGGTTTTGATAAAGCTAAGCTAAAAGCTTTTATGAGACTAAAAGATATTCTCATCCCGGTGAAAGAACCCGGCCCTGAACCGACTACAAAGGCATCGAACAAAGAAATTTTCAGTTTTCTCTTTTTAAGTTGTAGCTCAATTTCTTCAACTAAAGCGGAAGCCGATTTTGGCGCGAAACGATTTATATCACAGACCAATTTATTTTCCCAAAAAATTGCCAAAGATAAATTGTCAGAAGAAGTATCTATGATTAAGAGATTCATTT
>JAQTSA010000068.1:0-1971 GCA_028711575.1 Candidatus Omnitrophota bacterium
AGCGATGCCGGAAACAGATAAAAATAATATCGCCAAAGCAGCCTGGAAGAATTTACGATACATCCTAGTTCCTTTCAAAAACATCTTTCAGCTGTCAGTCGTCAGCTTTCAGCAATCAGTTAAAAACGTAACTAGTAACTCGTAATTTAAAGTAAGACCTTTTTCTGTAAGCTGCGAGCTGTCAACTGTGAACTGTGAACTGTGAACTAAATTCAGCTATCATCTAAAAGCAAATCTTGGGGACTGTCCCCCGGATTTTAGCTATCGCGCGGCCATAAAACAAAAGATCTCTCAATTCCCCTCTATCAAGCATCCGGAATTGACCCTGAGCGTCTTTTGCGAGCTTGAGAGTTTAGAAAATTAGAACCGTCCCCTTTATTTATTCACTCTGTGAACTGTCAACTGTGACCTGTGAACTAACCTGAGGCTGCCCTTCAATTTCTATCTCTCCGATAACGTAATCCAAATTCTGGTTGAATTCTTCCGGCGCCTCAAACATCAGGAAGTGATCCTTCCCCGGCATGATCTTTAAATGATACGACTTAAGGTATTTGCTGTTGATCTCCGGATAAGTTTGCCACATATCGGCGTTAATACTCCAGAACGGCGCATCCACATCCGCCAGAAGCGGGATAACCGGGGTATCGAAATAATATTCAATGGTGCTGATGGCAATCTTCGGGTCAAACCGGGAAACGTTCCTCACCGCCTTTTCCACTAACCGGGGATCGGCATTCTTATTAAACATCTCCTGTATGAACGGCCCGGAGTTCTTAGCGAAATCTTTCTTTAAAGGCTCAATGTATTTTGCCCGGTCTTCTTGAGTAGGAATATATTCAAAGTTCTCCAGGGTGTCAACCGCGACCAACCCGGACACCTTGTCCTTGATAAGCCGATTGGCTTCCAGGATTATCGTGCCCGACATAGAATGGCCGATAAGAATGGCTTTGTCCGTGCCCGAGGCACGCACTACCGCGGCGACGTCTTCGCCGAAGGCCTCCTGGGTATAATCCTTCCTCTGCAGGCCTGACCTGCCGTGCCCGGCGAGGTCCAGGGTGATCACCCGATATTTCTTGGAAAAATACGGCACCTGTTTTTTCCAGATATCACGGCTCCCGCACCACCCGTGCACAAAAACCAGCGCCGGATCTCCCTTGCCGTAGACAGAATACGCGATCGGCACCCCGTCGCTTGAAATGGCGGTGCGGTGCTGCGCCGCCAGGGGTATAACAAAGATTAACGCGGCAATCAGAATAGCCAGGAATGCGATGTCTTGGATGATTTTCTTCAAAGTAAACCTCCCAACAGTTATAAGTTGTAAGTTATAAGTGGTAAGCTAAAACCGAGTAGTAAGCTGTAATCTTAAAACTTAAATCTTACAGCTTATATCTAAACAATTATGAGCTTATTATAATCTAAAAAATCAATCCTTCGACTACCTTAGGCTTTAGCCCGGGGCTTGCTCAGGATTGATGCTGAGCCTCGTTTCTTACCCCGCCCTTTCAGGGCGGGGTTTGACTCAGCCGAAGCATCCAGTAGGCAAGAGGCTTGTCGCGCGGCCATAAAACGAAGAATCCCTCAATTCCCCTCTATCAGGCATCCGGAATTGACCCTGAGCGTATTTTGCAAAGGGAAGCCCTTTTATGAGCCTGGGATTTACTGTAACGCATTCCAATTAACCCAGCTGTTTCTTTGCTATATTATTTACAACAACTGCTCTTCCCTTTACCGATTTTCTTAATTATCCCGCTAACAACAAAACATGCAAGCGCGAGAAATATAACCAGGTTGTCAGATATCGGCAGGACATCAAAAGCCGCAGCCAAAAGCAGCAAGACGCCGACGCCGCTAAGAATCGTATTACAAATACAGGTATTTTTAGATTCCATAATTACCCCCGTTTTTTACCCCAAAATATCTTGGGGTTTGGGTTAAAAAACTCGAATGAATTCATTATACCCCAAAGCCCCC
>JAQTSA010000068.1:2071-10061 GCA_028711575.1 Candidatus Omnitrophota bacterium
GCCGCTAAGAATCGTATTACAAATACAGGTATTTTTAGATTCCATAATTACCCCCGTTTTTTACCCCAAAATATCTTGGGGTTTGGGTTAAAAAACTCGAATGAATTCATTATACCCCAAAGCCCCCAAGACACAAAACATTTATCAACCAGGCATAAAAAATCCGGTAAGCAAGAGTCTTATCACACGGCCACAAAACAAAAGATCCCTCAATTCCCCTCTGTCAGGCATCTGGAATTGACCCTGAGCGTCTTTTGCGAAGGAACGCCCTTTTGTGAGCTTGGGATTTTAGAAAACTAGAAACCTCCCTTTTATTTTATCAGGGTGTCCCCTTTCAGGACGTCCCCCGGTTCCGTAAGAAACGAGTAACCTAACATAAGTTTTAATTATTACACGGAAAGAATAAAGCAGGATTTATCCCGGTACAGAATTCGATACCTAATCTTGACAATGTAGGATTATACCAAACAACTAAACCTTCAATATTTTCAAGTATGGCATTACCATTAAAAGTAGAAAGCTTCATCTTTAACAGTCTTCCGGTCTCAACTGGCTTTCTTGTTTCAAGACACACTCCGTTTTGACTTAGATTAATCGTACTCATAGTCTCAAGTTGAGCTGAAGAATCGCTATCACAACAAACTACCTTGAGTTTTATGTCCTGCCTTTCTTTGGAACACCGCGGATCGAGTTTTTTCGGAAAATTTTCTATTCCATTTTTCTCGCAATCAATCACCACAAGAGGAGGCTCTAAAGCTGCAGCAACCATCTTCACATGTTCATCTGAAGTCACAAGACAACAATTCCCCCCAGAAAGTAGATGAATTTCTCTAATAATCTTTAACATTATAGCATCTGCAGTATTTGCGACACGTTTCGATATTGGCAATAAGCTACCAAACCATCGAATATAAACAGCGGGTTTTTTGGGTGGAGGTGGAACTTGAGTTATTTTTATAGGAACGGAAAAATCTATTAAATGCTCTCTAACAAAATCATATAAATAGAATTTCTTGCCTATATCTTTAAAAAAAGTATCCTTTATAGCTTCTAATTTATCATCAGAATCAATTATACCCTGTCTTCTAAATTTATAAA
Source organism: Candidatus Omnitrophota bacterium (assembly GCA_028711575.1). GTDB lineage: Bacteria > Omnitrophota > Gorgyraeia > Duberdicusellales > 4484-171 > JAQTSA01. Next base: position 3,170 of record JAQTSA010000068.1, read on the forward strand.
AATTACCAATTATTTCCTCGGCCTGAATAGTGGAAAGATAAATTATCTTGGATGGGCTTCTATCCAAAAGGCATCTAATTACTGCAGAACCAGATAAATCAACATAATATTTAATAAGAGAGTTAGCATCTAATAGGCAATAGCAACATTCCATCTGAATAAATTCTTACTCCTCAAGAATTTTTTCGATTTTCTCTTTTTTATTACTCAAGATTTTACGTATTTCATCATGTGATTTAGCCTTAACACAATTACCTTGAATCCATTTCTCAAGGACATACGGATTTTCCCTTTGGTCTGCTCTGCTGTGTTTTATCAATCTGTCTTCTATCATATTCTCCCCCTTTGATACCTACGAAGGTACCAACCCTTACCATTGCACATTCTACAACCTACTACTACATCAAATTCTTACTTAACTAATTATTTCTTATCATTGGCTATAAAAAACGGTTCTATTTTCCAAAAACCGTCCCTCGAATTGCGATCTTGGAGTAGAACATTATGGTAGTTTTATTATATTTTGATTCCATTCACAATCAAAATCATAACATTTCCGAAATAAGTTTGAGCTATTAACACCAAATTAATGTTTTATTGCTTACCTCTCCCAAAGATATACCCGAGTGAAACTGTTATAATAGGGACAAACACAGTAGACCATAAAATTTTAATATCTTCCATGGAAACAGTTATTATCTTCAGCCACGCTGCTATCAAAACAGCAAGCGTTAGAAAACATCCGACCACAAAAGAAACTATAATTGTTTCCCATACTATGGCAGTTTGAGCATGCGCACCTGTACCAATACGCTCAGAAATCTTTCCTACAATATTAATCTTGTCATTAGGATCGCCCGGCATCTGTATTTATATTATCTCCTGAATAAAAAGTGTAATGAAGTAATTTCACCGAACTTTTATTTAAAGCATAGATTGTGAAAATAAAATATAGCTCTTTATTCTTGTAGGTACCTATTTTCTGAGGAGAAGTTAAACCAATGCCCAAAGGATTGTTAAAATTAAACAACTGAATCATTATTCCTTTATCTGAAACAACGGAACTCTCCATCCGTTGTTTACCCCCATCATCTGAAAACTGAATAATAAACTTCAAATCAGAAAGTATTAATTCAATATTGCTAAGATCAAAAGTGTGGACTGATCCTGTAGTTAAAATCTCTTTTCCGCTTGATTTTATAAAAAAAGGCTCATTCATCATGTTCTCTTTATTCTATGAAATCTTTAATTCTGTTATACATTATAATGTATTTATCAAATTTAAATTTTTAAATGTAAATTACTTATAACCTAAAATCTCCAAGTAGTCAAGCAACAGATTAAATGAAGAATAGGGATAGCCCCTATTTCCAGAAATCGTCCCTCGAATTGCGACCTTGAAGTAAAATGCTATAGTGAATTTATTCTATCTCTTTAGACGCGGTTGTCAACCAAAGAACCAAACTATTTCGAGTCGAGGATCCAAGGGGTGTCCCCTGAAAGGACGTCCCCGGTTCCCCAACTAAACCCACCGAATATTTATTTCATAACAATACTATCCACAGAAGTTTATATAAACTGTCTACTTAACAACTCACTTCCACTTACTTATTTTTTTAATTTGTTTAGCTTTGTGCTAAAAATTAAAGAATCTGGGACAGTAAGAATAAGTGGGTTCTTCCTACCGTCTATGTCAATAGCAATAGTATTTTTATCTATATCAGTTTCAATATTATATATTTTACTCAACTTAATATTATACACACCTTCCCCAACAATTATCATTCTTTGAGAAGTAAGATAGAGCATGCCTTCCTTTTCAGTTACCAAACCCTTAATAGCATGCCTAACTCCCTGCTCCTGGTAAGACTTGAGCGTTTTTTCTTTCACTATCCTACCCATAGTTTGATGATAAGATATCTCATTTTTACCTAATGAGATATCTACATCGATCGGCTGGAGATCTTTTTCAATTATTTCTCTAGTTTCTCTAAGCAATTTTAGAGTTTCCATTTCTTCAATAACATCGGCGTCTTTCAAAGAAAAGATATTTTTTATTTTAAAGATATCAGCCTCTTCTTCTTTAGTAAGAATTTTATCTTCCACCATAAAAAGATAAACTCTATTAAACACATAAAGTTTTATTTTCTTTAATAAATCTTCATCGAGATTCAATGCTTCTTCTACTGCTTGCAGATTATCTCTTTCTTTATCACTAATCCTAAAATCCGAAATAACTGAATTTAAATAATCCTTATAGAATAAACAAAGTGCCCTTTTAAAATATCCTATATCTAAATTTTGCCTGCATTTATTAGCAACCTCTTTCAATTTTGCTACATCTACTACAAAATCATCTTTTTCATATTTACAACATTCCGTTTTTAATTTACTATACAAACTATCGGATTTTTGTTTTAATATCCACCTCTCAATATTAGAGAAAATTACCCAAAAATACGCTACTATACCTAAAATTAAAAATGTCGTTCCCGCTCCAAAAGAAACACTTTTACATACAACACCTGTTGTGATAAAAAATGCTGTTCCGACAGTCAAACACATCCATTCTGTTTCTTTTTTTACATTAAAATAAAACTCTATGTCTAATCTTTTGCGGTTAATTTGTTTTTTATTAAACAATGCTCCATTCTCACCCAAAGAGATATCGTTTTGTAAATTAACAGTTGGCCCAGGGCTAACGTAAGGAGTACGATAATACAAACCCCCTGCACCAAAATGCGAATAAGCACCTTTTGGGCCTACCCCCACCCTAGCCCCTTTAACGCCAAATGATAAACCAAGCCCAGATTTTGATAAATTAAATCTCACTGGTCCTGCGCTAAAAGATTTTCTAATATACCAACCCATCGGCACCTCTCAAGATAAACTTATTTCTTATGATTTTTAATAATACTAATAACATTATCTTCCATCTTTCTGCTATTCATCTTTCCCAGAACAAAACAACCTACTCCAATTATGATCAAGCTGAGAAAACCACAAAGAATACTAAATTTGCTTATTAGAATACCGTTTATATTTGAAATCCATAGGCTAGAAAAATATTATACCTAAGTCTTTAACTTTTTCTTTTCGGATTCATTATTCTTGGTCTACGATTATTTGATACCATCATTATATTTTGCTTTCTCATTATTTCTTTAATTAACGGGACTATATCTTCTAAACACTGAAAAGGCTGTGGGTGCATAACCTTAATACCTTTGCCTTTGTTTGCTTCAATTTTAGCTACCCCACTATCCCAGCATGCAATCCTACGCCTACCCTCAGGGCTCTCGAGAGTAATACTATTTGTCCAAAACCTCAACATAATCCCAATCGTCTTATTTTCCTTTTTTCCCATTATCCTCCTAAAATAATAAGGACAATTCCTGTTTTATAGATTGCCTTTTAGTTTCTAAAAAATACTCATTAATTTTGCTTGGATTCTTTTAATCGTTTTATAGCTAAGGTACAAATTGGATTTTCAAGGCTTTGTCCAAGGACAGATTCTATAAAACACGGCTGGCAAAAATTACCCAAATATTTACATTCACGACAAGGAAAATAAGACTTAAAAGTCGCGCTGCGCTTTAACAAAACAATCCTGTTCATAAGCGGTTGTCTTAATATCTCCCCTATGCCCATTCTTGATAACGAATAAGACTTTATCCCAAGTGAATCACGTATTTGTTTACGCGTAAATAACGCAGCGCACGGCAGATATGCGCCATCGGGAAGAATCAACATCTCTGTTGTAACAGCAGGACATCCCAGATAAGAAAACGGAATATCCAAACCATATCTTTTTCTAGCATACTCAATAATCAAAGGATAAGCAAAAGGCGGTGACACTTCAACTTGGTAAGAAGAATAATCTCTATACATAGAATCAATAAAATTAAAATACTCCAAGGGCTTAACATATAACCTTGAGCGGTTTAATAAAGCATTACCTTTAAGTTCAAGCGTATTAAATGATACAGCATTAACTCCTAATTCCTGAAAAAAAGTTATTATATCCTTGGGGGGAAACATATTGATTTTGGTAAGTACATAATGAACCCTTATCTTTGTAAGAGGATGCTTAAACTGAATAGCCTTTTGCAAGTTCTTAATCAACCGGTTAAATATACCCGGCTTTCTCATTCCTCCATAAGAAACTTCATCTATCCCGTCAATGCTAAAGGTAACTTGCGCTAATGGAGTTTTACTAAGAAATTCATAAAACTTACTATCAGCTAATGTCCCGTTAGTTATCAGGCTGGTTGGAATCCTGCGTCCAACAGCACAGCCGATAATCTGTCTGTAGTCGTCTCTTAATAGCGGCTCTCCCCCAAGGAATTGTAACTCACCTATCTGCAAATAATTGGAAAGATTTCCCAATATACTTAGCACTGCCTCGGTGCTCAAAGTTTTCTTCCTTACAAGCTTTGAGCCAATATAGCTACAATGAGCACAATTAAGGTTGCAACTATCATTAAGCAGCCAACGTACTACAATTGGAAACTTACCGAAAGTATTGTTCTGATTTAATACCTGCAGCACCTTGCCCCTGTCCCTGCACAAACTATGATATCTTCACGCTTCTGTTTAGAAATAAGTTTTTTGAAAATATAGGTTTTTTCTTCAGGCGTTAATTTAAAACCCAGATCAGCGAACATCTTGTCGATAGCCGCGTTAACCTTCTTAAGCACACCCGGATTATCCTGGATTTTACGGATAATCGCATCCAATTCTTTTTTTCTTGTTTGTCTCATCTTCCCTCCTTTTATTAACAGTTCGACCGCTTATTATTTTCCGGACTTAAAATTATATAAACACAATACTTATATCTACTAACTTAACAATATCTTACTGAAACTTACTCAAAAAAATAAGGACGGCCCCTGTTTTCCAGAAACCGTCCCTCGAATTGCGACCTTGAAGTAAAATGTTATTGTGAATTTATTCTATCTCTTTAAGCGCTATTGTCAACCAAAAACAAGATCCTTACAGCCTTTAACTAGCGTAGTACTTTTTACGTAGCAAAAAGTATCACAAACCATTTTGTGAGTTTGAGATTTAAAAAATTAAAACCGTTCCCTTTATTTTAAATTTAAATTTTCACTTCTTCTAAAAAAGAAATTTTCTTGTCAATTGCATTAAGCAAGTTATTAAATGAAAAAGTAAAACGGGCCCTTTCCCCATTCCGCATTAACCATTCAATATTTCCTTTTATCTCTTCGTCATTTGAATATTTTTTATTAATTACATCATAAAATTCTTTCCATTTAGAATCGCTTAATGAATCATTCAGTGCGAGATTTAGTCTTGCTAAAGTAAAAAACAACACTTCATTTCCTCGCTTTAAAATTTTATTCTCAGGAATATCTAGAATCTCAGAAATGCCGTGAAGTATTTGTTCCATTGTTATTTTTTTTCTGATAATTTGTTCATAAAATAAACTGCTGCGAAATCTTATTAAAAGTAGCAGAAAAAGAATATCGGAACATATGCATTCTTCGTTTCTTGTCGATTTTAGAATAAAGATAAAATTGGTAAATATTTTTTCAACTTCTCTTAATGTCATTTTAAAATAATTAATCAACCCAACAATGTCATTCTCTATTTGATTAAATTTCTCTGAATCAATAAGATTACGCCCCTCTTCTCGTTTGACAAAATAATCGAGTAAATCAAAACGCGCAAACATTTCTCTACAATAAGCTTCTATGTTAGGAGCAGTAAGAAGATAGGTCATGTCTATAAATCGTTTTAAATAACCACTAGAATCTGTTTGTTTGCCATAAACATGTTCAATACATGTTTTTAATTGCCTCTCATCCATGGTGAGCACAAATACTATTCCTTCTATATAAAACAAATGTTTGATAGTTTCCAAAACTTCTATTGCAAAACTAGGACGGCATCTATCTAGATCATCAACAAAAATATAAAATCTATGGTTGTCTGAAATTAGCTTTACATTTTCTGCTAAGGTGTTTTTAAATTTATTTAACAAATTCCTATTCTTGGAATATTCGTTTATGGCAGTTTGGGTATTTTTTTCGACAAACTCAGAAATTACATCCTCTTTGAGATCTTTTATATCAACCGATCCTGCGGTTACTATTTTAACCATTGTAGGCAATGCCGCTTTAACGAGTTTACCGCCAATTTCCAAAAATTTCTTAGATTGTTTTCTAATCTTGTTTCTATCCTCAGAAGAACCAAATTTTAATTCATGCTCTAGTGAAGCTTCTATTTCTGCTATTAAACATATCAGCGGATTCTCCGTATAATCGTTTTCCCAAGCATTAAAAAGGATTGATTTTATTCCTTTAGATTTAAGATATGCTCTCCAAAGTTCTACAAAAGTTGTTTTCCCTTGTCCGTAGGGAGCATCTACGCAAAGGACAAAAGATTCTGAGGTATTTTCAAATACAGCAGTAAGATTTTTTATTGGAATATCTCTCTTAAGTTTATCGTGCCTAAAGATATCTTCTGCGGGTATCTTAAAATCTCCCGGCTTTACTTTCATATACGACTCCTTTTAATTAATATGCAAACCAAAAAAGGGACGGCTCTGTTTTCCAGAAACCGTCCCTCGAATTGCGACCTTGGAGTAAAATGATTGAAAGCTAAATATATTGTAACCAACGGAAAGATAATGTCAAATGAAGTTTTCGGATTTCAGCTGTCAGCTATCAGCCGTCTGCTTTCAGCTAAAAACAAATCTCGGGGACAGGCCCCGAAAACCGGGGACTGTCCCCGCCTTCGAAATTTAATAATATTTATAGCTGGTAGACAATGGTGAGATATTGCTACCTCACTTTAACCCAGAAATGAAAGAATTTAGCCGTTGTCGGATAAATTACTTTGCCATTCTTGGTTATGAACCTGCAGA
>JAQTSA010000198.1 GCA_028711575.1 Candidatus Omnitrophota bacterium
TTAGTAGCCTAAACAAGACTTTTAAGTTAAAGCCTCGGTAACTTAAAGGTAAAACTTTAGAGGATATAGGCTTGCTTTGTATCGCGAGGGGCTAGCCAAGAAACATACTTGCGGTTGCTCAATCTGGAATCCTGTCGGTTGGAGATCTTATTGAAAAGACAAATAATCGAATAAACATGTAGTGGTTCTTTCCTGACCCCTTAGGGACGCGGGTTCGATACCCGCCACCTCCATTTGTTCAGCTTTCGTTTCGCGGAATAAGGCCTTTAGGATATAAACTATCGGTTAATGGCGTCTTTCCGGTTTTAGTTTACCCATAGTTTTAAAAGTTTTTTTAGTCTACAGGCGTTTTTTGCTGTACTTAATCCTTTGAATTAGATTTATACGGAATAATTATGGACGATGAAAATAAGGCATTTACACATAAAAGAAACGGCATTGAAAAGATAAAAATTTTTTCAGTCATTATCGTTATGTTATTCAGCTTTCATTTTTGTCTTCTTTTAAGCCGTCCGGAAAGTTATAAATGGTTCCGATTTTTAAAAGATTCAACAATAATTACTAAAGATTCGCTTAATAAACAGAATAAACCTTTGATCGTTTCCTGTCAGTCGTCAAATATAACTGACAAACACGATTTTAAACAATATGCTTTTTGTATTGTCGGTCTTGTTTCGGCGATTTATTTGTTCCGGACTTTAAACGACGATTAGGATTAAAATTAATATTACTATTAAAGAAATCGTTGATGCCTAAAATATATTTTAGAGTGAAAAAACAGAAGATCTGAAACTAAATTTAGCTAACTATGGATAAAATCAGAATATTTTCGGCCAATAAAAGAAGAATCAGATCTGAACTGCCCGAGGCCAGCCTCAACTCTTCGCCAACGGTTTTATACAAGGGACCGGTGATTATTTCAATTGTTTTAATCATCCTTATTGCAGGGGTTTCTTGGTGGTTTTTTCGCCCTTCATTCTATTGGAAAAAAGGATTTAATTGTGAGCAGGAAAACAATACCTGGAAAGCAATTCGTTATTATAAAAAAGCTATTTTTTTTAATCCTAACTATGAAAAAGCTTACTTTTTTTTGGAAAAAGGCTATGACCGGCGGCGAGAATTTGTTTATAGCGGAGGGTTAGCTCTAGATTACCATGTTAACAAAAAATATGATCTTGCCGAGAAGTATTACAAAATAGCTTATAGATTGTATTCCAAGAAGGGTAACGAGCAAGTTTTAGTCGCTATTCGCCAAAATTTAGCAATTTTACCAAAATCTACGAAATCACAATAACAACAACGCTATCGTTACTATCGAGACTAAACTATTTAGCTTAGGAATAAACTTTGCTATCATCGGATTAAGCTTAGCTCATCGTCTTTTCGATAAATCAAGCCTAACTGTTTCATTTTAAATTTACTGCCTATTCTTTAGTCACTCTATATATCGATAAGCGGCTATATTCCGCCGACAAACTTACGATAGAGGGCTTAACTCTTATTTGAAATATTAATTTTCAATTATCTGCTCTTTGATCGAATATTGAATTCTAAGTCTCAACGTATCATATATAAAATAGATTGTGCTTGTTTGACTACCGCCAAAATCTCAGGCTTTATATACTACAGAACTTGATTTGTCAGAATTAATTTGTTGTGGCTGACTTAAAATTATAGTAAGATAATTTTGCTATTTTTTATTTTTTTGGTATAGATAAAGTTTCTGTTGGACTTATGAAGAAAAAAAATCCTTCTCAATATCAATATTTAACGAAACTTGGTGTAGTTACGGCGAACGACAGCGTTGAGAAGGTGATTGCTATTTTTGGTACGCCGACTGAGGAAACTTTTTCGGGAAACGGTCATAGTTTGACTTATATAGTTGACGACCTTAAAGTAACTGTTGTTTTTAAAAACAATAAAGCTTTGGCCGTTTTTCAGGAAAATATTGGTAAAATATCCTTAAATGGTTAAACCTAGCCAATTACTTAAAAAAAACTTTATTTTTTTCTTTTCATTTGTGATATTTGCTCAAGGATATGGCGAATCAGTTAACTATCGTGAGAACGCACAGGTTATTTTTGAGCATGTAGCATATAACATTTGTATCAAAGCCGTTAAACGTCATTACTTCGATAAGTTGGACAATAAACGAACCATTGAAGCCTTGGTTCAGGAAGAATATTTTAATCTGATAAATCTTTATAACGGGAATTCAGCCATAACAGCCCAGGAAGCGAAAGAAATCGTTCTTGCTGAGTTTGAAGATCAAAAAGATAGCCAGATACTCAAGGACTATATTGCTGAATCTGAAGAATTAAGCCTGGATTTGCCTATTTATCTTGAATACATCAAATACCGAAGCATGGAGATGTCCCTGTCGGGTCTTGAGCTTAAAGTGTCGGTTTTATTATTCCGATCTTTTTTATACTAACAAAACTTAATTAACGGAATGTAACCCCAAAGTGATAATGTCCCCTTAGGGCAAAGTTAAAATGTCCCCTTTATAATTGCTATAATACTTCCAGCAAAGGAGGGTATTATGGCAGAAGGAGGCATTATTGTAATGAGGCAGGAGGA
>JAQTSA010000069.1 GCA_028711575.1 Candidatus Omnitrophota bacterium
ATCAGCCGGTTAGAGCGCACGTCAGCCTGAACTGAGCCCACCGCCTTACTATCCAGTTTGACTTTCAGCTTATTGGCAATATCTTCAGCGTTAGCATACCTTAGGGTATAGACTTTAAGCTCAAGCGGATGATCAAGCTTAAGAACCGCTTCTTGCATTTTATCCAAATGTTCTTTAGTATCAATCATGACTAAAGATCCGGTATCCTCATCTATAACAATTTTACCTATTTCACTTTTTATATTTTTAAGCGCCTCCAAAACATAAGCCGGTTTCGCATAATTAAGATAAACAATTTTAACTTGCCGTTTATCACCAAAACGTTTACCATAAGTCGCCGAATATTCTTCAGCGCTCATAACATGAATTATATTGTCGCCGACAAACTCATAACCTAAATTATTTGATATTGACACGATATCCAACGCGTCTCTTACGGTGACTTTTTGCAAAAAAAGCGTTATCCGGCCTTGGACATTTTTACTGATTGATATGTTGAAATCTCCTTTAAAACCAAGGAATTTATAAACATCGACAACATCCATATTCCTTAAATCTAAAGAAATTGTCGTCTCCATTTTTTTCTCTAATACCGGAGGAATTTCAGTGGCTGAGAAAGTAAAGCTTTGAGAGCTCAACAATAGAACAACTCCCAAAAAAATAGTTTTTAAATTCTTAAAAAAGTTGATCATCTTAAGATTATGGTTTCTTTGCCCGATGACAATTCAACATTATCGGAAAATATCTCTTTGACTGTAAGCTCTAAAACCTTATCACCTTCCTGGAGAAAATAAGTTAATTCTTGCTTTGTGTCTTCAAGCATAACATAACGGTCTTTTTTTGTTTCCGACCAGGATATCCCCACCACTTTAAGGGCCTCGACCATAGCCGTTAACTTAACTGCTGCGGTCGCGACAACAGCTTCAACAACTTCTTTTTTAACTTGGGGATCAAAGATATTGCGGCCAAGAAGAACGCTGGTATAAAAATCCTTTTTCTTGACTGTTTGCAAGAGATTTTCCGGTATCTCAAACAACGGTTTTTCACCGCTGATTTCAAAACGCGGAATATGATTTAAACGCTGAAAACTTTTAATCGAAATCGACGTGTAAATGATAAGAGCAACGCCGGTAACAATTAGAAGTATTTTATTGATCAACTGCGGCGTTAAAACAAATGAACCTGATAAAGAATCTTTTTTCAATTTTAATGAATCGAAGGAAAAAGCAAATCGGCTTTTGATAACCGCGGCCATATCGGGAACTTTAGCTTTTTTATATTTTTCTTCAAGCGTTTTGTTGCCTTCGATCGTCCTTAGCAAAGCACGCTCAGCACTTTTATTTTTATCCATTTACCGTACCTTTTTTGGGTAAAAAACTTAAGAACCTTTAAATTAAAGCTAGATTATATACTATTCTGCGGCATTGTAACATGCCGCCAACGCGAAATGGAGTCCTTCTCGATTACTTCAGTAGCTAACTGACGGTCAACAACCATTTTACTCTTACTCATAACTAAAGCCCGCAAACATCGATGGCAAATCCTGATAATTCCCCGGGGATAGCCTTTGGTATAGTAATAGATATCTTTTATAGCTTCTTCTAAAAAAAGGTACATCGATCCGTTAAACCCAGCTTGACGGATTCTAAAATCAATCATGTCTTTAGTTTCCTCAAAGCCAAGCGGGTTGAGGGTAAATTTGAAATCTATCCGGTCATAAAAATTAGCGATTTCGATTATGCGGGAATAAAGCTCAAGCTGGCCCAAAAGAACTATTTGGACAAGTTTAAAGTCGTTAGTTTCATAATTAAGGAGAATCCTTAATGATTCTAAAGTCTCTTGAGATAACTTTTGGGCCTCATCAATTATTAAAACAACTGTCTTATTCTGCTTCAAAGTTTGATTAAGAAGAAAGCCTTCAAAAACATCACGAACCTCAGAAACTGTTGCTTCACGGAAATCACGGTCAAAAGGAATATCGAAATTTCTGATTAAAGTAAAAAGGAACTCTTTTTCACTTTCAAAAACCGGGTTTAAAGTCACATGAAATATGAAATCTTCACGGTTATTCAGCTCTTTTACTAATTTTCGGGAAAGAGTAGTCTTACCAACACCAACATCGCCGAGAATAACATTTAACCCCCGCTTTAAGCGTAATTCTATCAGAATATTCGTCAAAGCTAAATCATATTCTCGCGATAAATAAAGGAATTCCGGATCAGGACTGGTAGAGAAAGGTTCACTATTCAAACCTAGTATTTTATAATAACTCATTGTTACCTCTTAATGGGCAATGATACAGAATACCCAATGTATATTATAAAATAAACTGGTTTTTTGTCAACGGATATAGTCGTATTTAGGTAAGAACATTAATTTAATTCTATAGTAAGGTTAAGGTAAATAAAAGCAGAAGGAAAGAAAAGGTTAAGTTTGAACCCGGCGATTAAAAAAATTATTTTACCACCAACTTCGTTTTGGTTTCGCGGTTTCTTTTTTTTCAGCTGCCGCCGGGGCTTGAGTTGGAGAAGGTCTAGCAATATTTTTCTTTACTTCAATTTCCCGCTTTGGCGCGGCGCTGCTCTGATTTAGGTTTCTTAAATACTTTTCCGGATTTGATTTAAACTCCCGAACCGCGCTGTAATTAATAAACCAGTAACGTTTACCGTTATAGGTAGTATTAAATTTTTTGGTCACAATTTCCTCTTTAGTCACCGGACAAACATCATTTTCGGCGTCTGTGACCAACATTGATCTGGAAAAAGCTAAATTAAAACCAATGGCGGGCATAAACAAAAGCGACACTAAAAAAACAAAAATTATTAATTTTCTCCCCATATCCTACCTCCTAGTTATCGTTTCGATATTATCACCAGCAATTATTCGTGTCAAGAGAAGATTTAGCGCAAAAAACTATAAATACTTTTTGACCATTTCTAATAAGGCATTATTGGAATAGTCGCCGGTCATGAAATCACAGTTACCCAGCTTAGTACACATTTTCTTTATTTCTAAATTCTTAGCAGCTTCGTTTTCTATTTCTTTCAAGCGGGTTTTTTTAAAAACAATAACCGGTGTATCCTTATTCTTTTCGTTTTTGCGAATAGCCCGGACAAACTCATCAGCTGTCAACTCGCCGACCCTGAACTGAGAACCGATAAAAACGTATTTCTTTTCGTTTACTTTCTCGGCAAAAGCCGAGAAATCGTAATCATTAAAATTCTCAACCTTACAGGAAAAATCGCGTAAAGCAAAAGCTACCGATTCCCCCATCGTCTTATCACCGATAACTAATACTTTATCTAAAAATATTTCTTTTATTTCTTCTAAAACCTTATCTAAATCAAGCGGCTTAATAAAAAAACCATGGGCCCCCAGCGACTCAAAAGTCATCTGCATACTCGCTCGTTTTGTCGCCGCCGCTATCTTTAATTTAGAAAGGTTGCTTCTTTTTTTTACTTCTTTAAAAAACTCAAAACCATCCATCCCTTTTGAGCAATACACCTCAAAAATAACAAGGTCAAACTTCCTTTCATTCAAGGCCGACAAAGCCTGAGCCCCATCTTCTAAACATTCAACGGTATAATCGGCGGCTTCAAGTTTTTCTTTTAACGCCCTAGAAAACTCGATGTCTTCGTCAAATATCAAGATATTTTTCGTGTCAGCCATAATATGCCTCCTTAAATCTCTAGCCTAAACCTTTACCCTATTTTTAATAATCCTATCACAAAGCAGAATCTTTGCAACCCTGGATGAGCAAAACAGAAACAATTAATCAAAATGCATAATATCACCTTTACGCACTTTAGACTTATTGACGTATTTAACGTAAAGGTTTACCTTATCTTTCTTTAGCGCCGACCGCTTACGGTCGCCGTGCTGCTCAATCTTAACCACAGTAAACCGCTCCCCCTTAGATGTCCGTCCGATAGCGCCTTCAACGATTTCACCTTCTGTAACCTGACCGGTAATTAACTGGCCTAAACCGATCGCGTCGTAACAATGATCCACACAAAATTCACCGTGCATCCAACCCTCCTCAATATTCCTTATCAACCGCTAGTTTTCCAAAGCAAGATTAATTATTTTTTGAATTAGTTTCGGATAAGTAATCCCCGCCTTTTCCGCCGACTGGCCCAGTTCATCATATCGGGCAAGACAGGGATTAGCATTTGCCTCAATTATATATATAATTCCTTCTGATGTAACCCGAATATCAAAGCGAGCGTAACTATTCATATTGAGCGCCCGGTAAGCCCGTTTACAAGTTTCAAAGATTTTATCTTCCAATCCACTGACAAGACGCCCGGCATAAACATTCTTTATACCCCACTTTTGCCGGTAATCAAAGTCCCATTTAGCTTTGTAGGTGGCAATACGCGGTTCGTCTTCAGGAAATTGGCCAAATTTCATTTCCCTTAAAGGAAAAGCCGTAATTCGTTTGTTTCCTAAAACAGTTACATAAAATTCCCGTCCATCAATATACTCTTCAGCAATAGCGTCAACTTTCATGCTTTCATGAATAAAACCCACTCTTTCGATTAAAGCGGCTTCAGTATCAACCACAGAAGCCTGTGAAATACCGCGCGAAGCTTCGTCTTGCAAGGGTTTGACAATTATCGGCAATTTAAGGCGTTTCGGAAGCCAGACCTTATGATTGAGGTAAAAAGCGTGGAATTTGGGAACTTTTATCCGGTGAAAACTCAATATTTTTTTAGTCAAAGCTTTATCACCGCAAATAATCAAACTAGCCGGGGTCGCCCCGGTATACTTTAATTTTAACAACTCAAATAAACAAACCACATTTTTATCGTACAATGACTTTTGGTCAAAGACTTCCGCCAAGTTAAAAACAATATCCGGTCTTTTTTCTTTTATCTCATCCAGCAAAGGCGTAATATCGTTGTAAAGGCCCAAAAGCCGGACGTTATGGCCACATTGGGTTAAAGCCCCAAAAACATCGTCCTCAGTCATCCAGTTTAAATCTTTAAATTCTTGTTTAAAGTCATGCCCGCGGTCTGTCGAGTAAGGTGTATCAAAAATTAAAAGAACATCTAATTTCTTTCTCATAATCAGTGACTAAACCCTCCGGTATGACTATAATTCATAATCAAAGTTGTGACATAAGCCGTTATTTTGAGTAAAGCCTTATCTTGACTATCGACGACAACTAATTGTAACTGCCGGCATCTTAACATAATTTTTTTCATTAAAGAGTCAATGATAAATTTTTTTTCGCCGGTCCACATCGAGACATTTTGAACCATATCTTTTTTACAGGCTTTTATAAGTGTTGCCGCCATCGGGTAAGAGCCTTGGACATCTTCTTTTTTAGAGAAAATTCTTTTCAAATTTGAGTCATGGAAATCAGGAAGCGCTTCGGCATAACTGTATTGTTTTTTCTTGTAATAACTAGCCAAAGTCATTCGTAACGATAATAAATGCCAATATTTTTCGCCTTTGCTGACCAAAGGAACTTTATTTCCCACATCACGCATTAATTCTTCAACATAGTTTAGTTTTTCCAAAGCTTTCCAGCCTTTATACTTTGTCTGCCACTGAGAATCCGGAGTAAGCCAAACAGCAAATGTCTCGGCAAAATCTTCATCCGGATGATACTGAGCATAATAATCTTCCAGATGCCTTACATAACTCTTGCTATAAGGCCTAAACTTATAGGTATCAGCGTATTCCTGGGTAAATTTGCCAAATATTTTCTGCCACTTCTTTTTTCGAAATAAACGATAAGCATAATTAATAGCGTGCCCGGCCTCATGGCGAAGCAATTTCATACACCAAGGTTTAGTCGACCCTTCAGCTTCAATAATCATTTTCTTCTCCAGCTTTATTAAAACCGGATTCGCGAGAAAAAAAGGAATACCGATAATCGGTTCTTTATCAGGAGTAAGCCATTCATCAGCCAGATAACAAGGCGGCTTGAAGTTAATACCCTTATCTTGAAGGTTTTGGTAAAGTTCCTCAACACAATTTTCCAGCCAAGTTCCTTCAATTTTCAGTGGCAAATTACAAATTTTAGTCTTCAGAAGTGTTTCTTCCGATACCTCAGACAAATCAATAGTTTTGGATGTCATTTTTTTATTTTTAGGCGGCTGACCTTCATACAATCAAAGTAATAGGTAGCTTGACCGGGAACTTTAGGTTCAAACTGGAAACTCATTACAGGAAAATCGATTTGGTCATTGCGATCAGCTGTTGAGGGCTGCCAGTCGGTACGGGGGAAAAAAACGTTAAAAGGACAGACGATTTTTTTCCAACCCTTAAAATCGTCATCAACCATAAACCGCCATAATTCTCCTCCGGAATCTTTAAGATCAAAAGCAATAACATTGCCCGAACCAGTTCCGAACATAGAGAAAACGATAGCATTGAATTTTTCCCATTTAATATCTTCCGGTTTGACAAGCCACTGGGCTGCGCCTGAAACATCAAGGCCAAACCCCCGGGCAATCCACATATAACCGGCCGGTTTCAAATCATAACTAATCCGTAAAGACTGTTCTCCGCAAACTTTTTGATCAAGCGAAGCTGAAACCGATAACTGAGTATCCCCCTTAGACGTACCAAAATCTACTGTTTTAGAATCAATAACACCTTCAAAACTGTCTAAAAGAACCTCTTGAGGCTGGCTGGAACAGGCCGATAAAAAAAGAAAAAACGCCGATAAAAAAAGAAATTGCCGTTGTCTAATCATCGTTTGGCCTCCTTAAAACAGTAACTTTAAAAATTAAACGAATTAATCGATTAACAAGAGAAACATTTACTCTGTAAATATATCAGATTTAGACTGCTTAGTCCAGATTTTAGTTTAGCAAAAAATGGATAGGTCTCAATTAAGAAAAGTTAGACATATTGAACCATACGTTCTAAAGCCACACGGGCAGAAACCATAATCTCAGGCTCAAGATTCATCTCAAACTCTTCCCGCTTAAGGCAATTATACAATGCGGTAAAAGTAGTCATCTTCATGTTTCGGCATAAACGGGCCATGCCCAGAGAATAAAACGTCTTTTCCGGATTTTCTTTTCCAAGCCGATAAATCATACCCTGCTCCGTACCAATCACAAAAGTCTTTGCTGATGACTGTTTAACCCAATTGACCATACCGCCGGTCGAAAGTATTTTATCGCTTTTCTCTAGGACTTTAAAGTTACATTCCGGATGAACTAATATTTCAGCATTGGGATAATTTTTTCGGGAAATATCAACATCAGACTCTTTAAACTGCTCATGAACGAAGCAGCCGCCCTGCCATAAAATAATATCCTTTTCCGGAACATTTTTCTTAACCCACCACCCTAAATTTTTATCAGGCACAAAAATAACCTGGTTAACCGGAATATTCTTGACAACGCTAACAGCATTTGCCGAAGTACAACAGACATCACTTAAAGCTTTTATCTCGGCTGAAGTATTAACGTAACTCACAACCCAAGCCTCGGGATAATCCTGTTTCAACTTGATTAGCTGAGAAGGGCTAATTGTATCGGCTAAAGGACAACCCGCTTCCTTCACCGGCAAAAGAACTTTTTTCTCCGGTGACAAAATCTTGGCTGTCTCAGCCATAAAAGTTACACCGCAAAAAACTATTAATTCAGCCTCTACTTCCCGCGAGACCTTTGCCAGCTCTAAGGAATCACCGAGATAATCAGCAAGGTCCTGAATTTCACCGAGTTGGTAATTATGGGCTAAAATCAAGGCTTTTTTTTGTTTTTTTAACCTTAAAAAGTCATCTTTTGTTATCTTTTCTTCAGAACTCATAACACTTCCCCGCTTCTTTGCTCTTTTGTCTCTTTTTACCTGAATTTCTATTTTAGACCATTAAACCTATCTGTCAAATATAAAATAATGGCTTAGGCTCTTAAAAATGACAATTATAGCCTTTATTTGCAATTTTCTCACAAAAAGATAGAATAACTCTGTGAAGATAAAAACCTATCTAAAGACTTTTTTTGATTTAACTTTTCCTAAATTATGCTTTTACTGTGAAACAAAGACTATCAACGGCCTATTGTGTAAAAAATGTTTTCAGAAAATAAAGATCCCTGCCGGCAATCTCTGCCGCTATTGCGCAAAACCGATTCCTAGCGGGAAAAAATCCTGTAGAGAATGTTTGGCTAAAAAACATTACTACGACAGAATCATCGCTTTAACAACATATCAAGAGCCAATTATTACTCTGACTTCTTATTTCAAATACAAAAGCTTACCATTCTTAGGTGATTTCCTCTCAGAAATAATGATTTCCCATCTTAAGCGTTCTGGATTTGAGCCAAGCAACTTTGATTTTGTCATATCAGTGCCCCTAAATCCGGCTAAACAAAAAGAACGGGGATACAATCAGGCGTCGTTACTAGGAAAAAAAATAGCAAATTATTTCGAAATTCCTTTTAAAGATGATATAATTTATGAAGTTAAAAACAAAAGAACCCAAGCGAAACTTGACAGAATTAAACGCCAGGAAAACGTAAAGAAAGCGTTCAAAGTTAACGAATCTCTCACTGGGAAAAATATAATTATAATCGACGACATTTTCACCACCGGATCCACATTAAATGAATGCTGTTTTCAGCTTAAAGAGAAAGGCGCCCAAGAAATTGTAGCAGTAACTCTTGCTAAAGCCTAACGCGTCACAAAATCTAATGTTTCATGAAAAATTATTAGATAACAACTAAGGACTCGATAACGTGAGAATATTACGAAACTATATTTTAAAAGACTTTTTTTCTGCTTTCACCTTCAGTCTCTTAATTCTCGGGACAATCATGATTCTTATCTTTCTAATGCTTACGTCCCACATGGTACTGAATAAAGGCGTCAATCTGGTTGAGGCTTTACAAACACACTCATTCCACATACTTTATCTTCTCGGTTACTGTTTACCTTTTGCTTTTTTGCTTGGTGTATTACTTTCTATGGGAAGACTGGTTGCCGACAATGAGATAGTAGCGATACATGTTGCTGGCATTTCTCTTTTTAGAATACTTTCTATATTCTTAGTCCTATCTATAATTTTTTCCCTATTTCTTCTCATCGTAAACGACAAGATAATGCCTAACCTCCATTACCGCTACCGTACTCAAAGAAAAAACTTGTTATACGATAACATTGAGAGCTTAATCCAACCGGGAGTATTCCTTGAACACTTTCCTAATAACATAGTCTACGTTTCCGACAAAGAAGGCAATAAACTTAAAAACGTTTTTATTTATGAGATAGATAAAACCAAAGGGACAACAAAAGTTACTTTCGCCAAACGGGGAGAGTTTGTAACCGACAAAAACATCTTAAAACTTAAGCTGGACGAAGGATTCCGAGACGAATCAAGCTCCGAGAACAAAGATGAACTTTACCGCCTAAATTTTAAAGTATTTTTCATGGATATACCGATAAAACAAAAAGAAGAAATCCGGATAGCAAAAAAAACGCCGGATATGAGTTTAAAAGAAATTGAAACAAAAATAAAAGAACTTAAGCAAATGGGAATCCAGGATGACGATAATCCGATAGAACTCGCCCGGGAATATCACAAAAGAATAAGTTTTTGTTTTTCAATCATAACCTTCATGTTTCTCGGTTTCGGAGTATCACTATACGTTAAGCACCGGGAAAAATCAATTAATTTAGGCATCGCCTTTATTACCGGATTAGGCGGCTATTTCCTCTTTATTACAGCTGAGGCTCTGGTAAAATATCGGATACTTATCCCTTCGATCGGGATGTGGCTGCCGAACCTAATTATAGCTCTAGTCGGGATAATATTCTTTTGGAAAAATGCGAATTTTAGATAAATACATTTTAAAACGCGTTATATCAGGATATTTGTTTATTCTGTTCATTTTTGTAAGCCTATTTCTATTTATCGACTTATCCACCAATCTTTCAGATTTTATAAGA
>JAQTSA010000070.1 GCA_028711575.1 Candidatus Omnitrophota bacterium
ATTTCTCTAAGGCAAGTTTTGGTGTTGTTTTGTATATTACGTAAATTATCCAGTTGGTCGTTGTAACCTTGCCTGATTATTTTTCCTTCAGGTTTGGATAACGGGATATCCGGATTTATAGATTCTTCAAGCAAGTGACGAAGTTCAGCTATATCATCTAATTGGATTAACCGGCTATTAATCGATAAAGGGGAAATAATACCGATAATTTCCGGTAAACGGATCAGAGTGTTCCTCAGTGCTAAGAGGTCGCGGGCCGCTAAGTAGCCGCAACTGATGCGGTATAAATTCTTTTCGATGTCGGGAATAAGCCTAAGCAGGCTGGTTAGGCTATCTCTTGAATCTTTGTTGGCAGAAAGAAGTTTTATGGCCTGTTGACGCTCTTCTATGTCGGATTTGGTTTTTAGCGGGTGATAGATCCAGGACTTGATTTTTCTTTTGCCCATCGCGGTAACTGTTTTGTCGATCGTAAAGATAAAACGATCTATTTCCAGGCCGTAAACGGCAGCCGGCGAAATGAAAAGATATTCCGAATCATTGTATAAGGATATCTTGTCAATGTGGCGCATCGGTTGTCTATTCATTTTTTTTAGATACTCTATTAACGCTCCGCTGGCAGAAACGGCAAGGTCTAGCTCTTCAATCCCGAATCCTTTTATGGTTTTTACGCTGAAATGGTCATAAATGGTTTTTGTGGCAATGTCGTTGTTGAATGCCCAATCGTCGAAGGCGGTAAAAGATATATTTTTTGATTTTATAATTGGATCAGCTTTTAAGGCATTTACTTCGCTTTGCTGTTCTTCCGGGAAAATACATTCGAAAATCGGAAGGCGGGATATTAGATCGATAAGTTTCAAGCGGTTGCTGTATTGATTTGCTTGTATTGTGCCGGTATTAGTGTCTAAGAAAGAAATTCCCAGATTGTCCTGGTCGAAATACAGAGCTAGTATATAGCGTGAATCAACGCTGGTTTCATCGATGAATGTACCGGAAGTTATTATTCGGATAACGTCACGTTTGACGATTCCTTTAGCAAGCTTGGGGTCTTCAATCTGTTCGCAAATAGCGACTTTAAGTCCGTTTTTTACAAGTTTGGGAATGTAGCTGTCAGCCGAGTGATGCGGGAATCCACACATTGGAACTTTGCCTGATTTATGAGTTCCCCGTGAGGTCAGAACTAAGTCCAGGATCGCGGCAGCTACTTTGGCGTCATCATAAAACATTTCATAGAAATCACCCATTCGAAAAAAAAGAATGCAGTCGTTATGTTCGTTTTTTATCCGGTGATATTGCGAAAGCATCGGGGTTTTAGTTTCCATAACTTACATTTATATCATAAATGGTGGCCTTATCAATAAAAATATCCGATAGCAGTCGAGCTAAAATTCATTTGCCTATCACCGATATTGAGGTTATAATTTAAATTAGTATTTACAGAATCAAAGAGTGGCAGGAAAGGCATATTTATTATGACAAAAAAAAACCAGTTTCCTTGGAAGATTATTTTCTGCCTGGCGTTTATTGGCATGGTCGGCTCTTTTGTTTTTTTAAATAAGAGGTTTTTTTCTAAGTTCTATAATGTTTACGGATTAGGGGTTATCAGTTTTATCGCCGCTTTAGTTCTGATTATAATTTTTACAATTATCTTTTTCCTGAAAACCCGCAATAAATATACTCCTAGAACTGTTACTGAAGAGAGAACAAAAAGAAAAGATACTGAGATAGCGCTTAAAGAAAGTCAGCTGCGGTACCAATCCTTAATTGATAACATTCCTGGCATAGTTTATCGTTGTCTGAATGATGAGTTTTTTACAATGTTGTTTATTAGTGATTCAATCCGAGATATGTGCGGTTACTCATCGGCGGATTTTAAGGATAACAATACACGATCGTTTATTAGCATTATCCATCCGAATGACCTTAAGGTTATAGTTGATGTCATCAAAGAAAAAATAAACGATAGAGTCCCTTATGAAATCGATTATCGAATAAGGCATCGAGACGGTCATTACCGCTGGGTGCATGATAAAGGGAATGCCGTCTACGATCATCAAACTGACGAACTGCTGTATATTGATGGCGTTATTTTTGATATTACTGATCAGCGGGCATCTGATGAAAGGCTTTATCAGTTGACACAGGCTGTGGAGCAGAGTCCGGCTATCGTTGTTATTACCGATACCTTAGGTAATGTTGAGTATGTTAACCCTAAATTTTACCAGGTTACCGGCTATACCGCTTCGGAAATTATCGGGAAAAACCTGAGGGTTTTAAAGTCGGGTGAAACATCTCAAGCGGTGTATAGGCAGTTGTGGGCAGTTGTTTTGGATGGTAAGGAATGGCGGGGCGAGTTTCATAACAAGAAAAAAGACGGCTCATTTTATTGGGAACAGGCCTATATCGCTCCTATCCGGAGCGAAAGAGATGATGTTAGCCATTATCTAAAAATCGCTGAGGATATTACCGCTAGAAAGATAACTGAACAAGAATTAATGCGTTTAGCCTCTTTCCCCGGATTAAACCCTAATCCGGTTATCGAAGTTGATTCTGAAGGCAAGATTACTTATTTAAATCCGGCAGCTCAGATACAGTTTCCTGATTTAAATAATGTCAACAGCACCCATCCTTTTTTAACCGAAGTTTCTTCAGTGGTTATGGATATTAGAAAACAAAAGCAAAATTATTTAATAAGAGAAGTCATGCTTAATGAACGGGTTTACGAATGTGGTATATCCTTTTTAGCTTCAACTCACCGGATCCGTATTTATATGAATGACATTACTGAACGTAAACGGGTTGACGAAATGAAGAGTGAGTTTGTCAGTACCGTATCTCATGAGCTGAGAACGCCTCTTGTCGGTATCGGTGGGGTTATTAATAATATTCTGCTTGGTGTCGCCGGGGATATGAACGAGAAAATAAAAAATTATTTACTTATGGCCAATGAAGATATCCGCCGCCTGGATCGACTGATAAACGATTTACTGGATTATTCAAGGCTTGAAAAAGGTAAACTTAAATTGTATAAAACTAAGGTCAACATAACTAAGTTAGTCAAGAATGTTATCCGGACTCTGGAGCTTCAAATTGAGCTTAAAACCATTAATGTTACGACTGATTTCTGTGATGAACATGTTTTTTGTTATGTTGACGGAGATAAAATTACTCAAGTGTTTACAAACCTCATTCACAATGCCTCTAAGTTTACCGCTGAAGGCGGCAATATTCATATCAGTGTCAGACAGCTGAATGAAACCCGAACGGTTGAGGTGACGATTTCTGATACCGGTGTTGGGATCTCTCAGGAAAATATACCGAAGCTGTTTAAACCTTTTGTTCAGGTTGATAGAAAAGATGGTGCCGGCGCCAAAGGAACAGGTTTGGGCTTAGCAATCAGTAAGGGTATTATTGAAGCCCATAAGGGTACGATCAGGGTCGAGAGTAATTTAAACGAGGGAAGCCAGTTCCTTTTTACTTTGCCCCAGTGGACAGTCGAAGAGGCTTTTGAAGATATTCTAAATGAAAATATTGTCTGGGCTAAGAACAATCAATCGACCCTGGCTCTGGTTATTATGAAATTGGTTTATGCTCAGGATAAAATCAAAGATTATGATGGTCCGGACTCTCTGAAAATTTTAGCGGCGGTAGAAGTGCTTACCAAAGAAACCAGCCGTAGAGAAACAGATTGGGTCATGAGTTACAACGATAACCGGATAGCTATTATTATCAGGGAGTTAAATAAAGCAAAAGCTTTAGCTTTTATTGACCGGCTTAAAAATAATGTGTTAGAGAAGATACATAAAGACCTAAAGGAAAAATTAACCAATGACGTTAAACTTGTTTTTGGGATATCATCGTTTCCGTTTGACGCTTTAACTGCCCGGGAATTGATCGATGCTACCGAGAAAAATCGGTTTGAGTAACCGTTAAGTTGTGTTCTTTAAAGTATTTCGTAGCTGGAGGTATCAATGAAAAAAAAGGTATTGATTATTGATGATGAACCTTTCTTGTTGAAGACCCTGAAAGACCGGCTGATTATAGAAGGGTTTGAGGTAATTACAGCTTCTGACGGCGAGTCGGGTCTGGCTTTGATCCGCTCAGAGAAACCTGATTGTGTTATTTTAGATCTGATGCTTCCCGATGTCAGCGGGCATCAGTTGTGCCGTTTGATTAAAACCGATTTAACTATTACGGCTAAGATTATTATGGTTACAAGCAAAATTGATCCAGCCGATAGAGAGATTTCTCAGCAAGTCGGCGCGGACGCCTTTACTATTAAAACTACTGATCACCAGGCAATTATTTCAAGGGTTAAAGAAGTTTTAAGCTAAAGTTTTGGGAGAATCGCTATGAAAAAAATACTTGTTGCTGATGACGAGCCGCATACATTGCAAATAGTTACTGATCGCCTTGAACATGAAGGCTATGAAGTTGTGACGGCTGTTGATGGCCAAGAGGCCTTAGAACGGGCAAGAACGACTAAACCCGATCTTATTGTTTTGGATGTTATGCTTCCCAAAATCGATGGCTATAAAGTTTGCGCGATGCTTAAGTTTGATGCCAACTATAAAGATATTCCGGTGTTTCTTTTTACTGCCCGGGCTGGTACTGTTGATGAAAAAATCGGTGATCAAATCGGGGCTGATCTTTATATAACCAAAACCAGTGATTTTTCTTCTCTGATCGCTGCGGTTAACGAAAAACTTAAATAAAAATGGCTGAAAAAGTTGATATAATCGAACTGCTTTTAAAAAAGAAAATTATAAGCGATATTCAGCTTGCTGAGGCCAAGGAAGAGACTAAACGAACTGGTTTAACTTTGTCTAAAGCCCTGGAGAAGCTTGGTTTTATTACCGAAGAAAATATCGCAAAACTTAACGCTGACGCTTTAGGCCTTCCTTATGTGAATTTGGAAGATTATCTTATTGATTCTGAACTTATTAAAATAATCTCTGAAAACGTAGCCCGTAAGTACAAAGTGATTCCTTTGTTTAAGATTGCTAATAATTTAACTATTGGGATGGTCAATCCCCAGGATATTTTAGCCTTGGACGCGGTCCGTAAATTATGTAAGCTCGACGCTGTTGAACCGGTGCTTGTTACCGAATATTCATTAAATAAAGTCCTTGATTCCTATTTTGGGAATAAAGGTTCGGTTAATGATATGGTAACCTCTTCCCAATTTAAACAGAGTGAGGCTGAAGAGGGGATTCAGGGCGAATCGTTGATCAAATTAGTTAATCTCATTATTACTCAGGCGGCAAAGGATAAAGCTTCTGACATCCATATTGAGCCTGGCCCGGATATTTTAAGGATCAGGTATCGGGTTGATGGAATACTTCATGAAACAAATACTTTACCTAAAAAACTTCAAAGCGCGATAATTTCCAGAATAAAGCTTCTTTCTGATATGGATATCGCTGAAAGCCGTAAGCCTCAAGACGGCCGGATTAGATTAAAATTGGATAATCGTGATTTAGATATCCGGGTCTCGACTTTTCCTACGGTTCACGGCGAAAATATAGTTATGCGTTTATTAGATAAAAGTTCAGTTCTTTTGGGACTTCAAGAACTGGGATTTGTCGAAGGGGAGTTTAAAAAATTTGAAAAGTTCATATATAGCCCTCATGGAATAATTCTAGTTACTGGCCCGACTGGTTCGGGAAAAACGACGACGCTTTATGCCGCTCTTTCGACTATAAACACTATTGAGAAGAATATCATAACAATCGAAGATCCGGTTGAGTATGAGTTGCCTTTGATCCGCCAAACTCAGGTGAATCAAAAGGCCGGAATAACCTTTGCTACCGGATTGCGCTCAATATTACGCCAGGATCCCGATATAATAATGTTGGGTGAGGTTCGAGACAAAGAAACGGTAGAGGTGACGATTCAGGCGGCTTTAACCGGTCACTTGGTTTTTTCAACTCTACATACCAACGACGCGGCCGCGGCCTTAAGCCGTTTAATTGATATGGGAATCGAACCGTTTCTGGTATCGAGCTCAGTAATCGCGATTTTGGCTCAGCGTTTGGTCCGGACAATTTGTGAGAAGTGTAAAGAAAAATATGTGCCGGAAATGAGCGTTCTAAAAGATCTTGGGCTGAAAACTAAAAAAACTTTTTATCGGGGCAAGGGTTGTAAACATTGTAACAAGACCGGTTTCTCCGGCCGGCTTGGCGTTTTTGAACTGCTTTTAATTGACGAAAAAATCAGGACAATGATTAATGAAAAAAAATCAGCTGACCAAATTACTAAAGTAGCCCAAGCCGCGGGCATGAAAAGTCTTTTTGAGGATGGCCTGGAAAAGGCTCTTAAAGGCTTAACTACTATCGACGAAGTCCTTAGGGTTTCAAAAATTGATGGTTAATTAAACCAATAACATGGACAACTTTCAATATAAAGCCAGAGATAAGTCTGGTAAATTGATAAGCGGATTTCTCGAAGGCGATGATGAAAAAGAAATTGTCCATAAAATATCAGAAATGGGATGTACTCCTATTTCGGTTAAGCTGACCTCAAAAGAAAGGTCAAAGGACCATTTATCTTTTTTAAAATCTATTCGACCGCTCGAAATTAATATTTTCACGCGTCAATTCTCGGCGATGCAGAAAGCCGGTATCCCGATACTTTTGAGTCTGGAAACTCTTCGTGAACAGACGATCAACCCGAAATTAAGGATTGTAATTGAACAGGTAACAAGAAATGTTGAAACCGGGATGAGTCTTTCTTCGGCTTTAGAAAAACACCCTGACGTTTTTAAACCGCTTTATATTAGTATGATCAAAACTGGTGAAGCCTCGGGAACTATGTCTAAGATTTTAGATCGCCTGGCTTTGCTCGGGGAATATGACGAAAAGGTTCGTCGGGGAGTAAAAGCCGCGATCCGTTATCCGGTGATGGTGGTTGTGGCAATTGTGATCGCTTTTGTCGTACTTATAACCTTTGTTATCCCTAAATTTTTAAAGCTGTTTAATCAGTTCACGGTACAATTACCTCTTCCGACACGAATACTTATTTGGCTTAATTATGTTTGTCAGCATTATTGGTGGCTGATTTTGATTGTTTTGGCGGCGTTGATTTTCAGCGCGCGTAAATTTATTTCGACAAAATACGGCCGTTGGCTTTGGGATGGATTTTGCCTTAAAATTCCCGTTTTCGGCCAGTTGTTCCTCAAAATGATCATGTCCCGTTTTACCAGGATTACCGGGATTCTCATGAAACACGGTGTTCCTTTGTTCGATATTTTAGCTCTTTCTTCTGAAGGGGTTGGTAACGTGATTGTCGCTAAAGCTATCGGGGACATAAAGACAAGTATCAGCGCCGGAAGAGGAATCTCGGAACCGATGAAAGAGAGTAAACTTTTTCCTCCGATAGTTATTCAAATGGTATCTATCGGCGAACAAACCGGTAAGTTAGATGATTTATTACTTTTTGTTTCTGATTATTATGACGATCAGATAGAGTATACAGTCGCTAATCTAACTTCATTGATCGAGCCGATATTGATATTTTCTTTGGGCTTTTTTGTCCTTTTTATGGCTTTGGGCATTTTTCTGCCGATGTGGGACATCATGAATATTTTTCAAACTTGATATTCCTTAACTCTCATTTTTAATATAAGAGCGTTTTAATATAAATGTTGAAAAAAAAAATTATTGGTGTAAACTATATTTGTAATTCGGCGCTTTTTTATAAAGAGAAAGAAAAGGAGGTGTTTTATGTATAAACTGAAGAAAGGGTTTACATTAATTGAACTAGTAATGATTATTGTTATCTTAGGTATTTTAGCCGCGGTCGCAATACCTAAGTATCAGAACCTGCAGACTAGTGCCAGAAACGCCGCAGAAGAAGGCGTTGTTGGCGCGGTACGCTCGGGTATTTACGCTTTTTATGCCGATGCTTGCGCGGCTACTAATTGCAGTTGGCCGGCTAGCTTAGATAACAGCACTTCGGGAAACTGCAGTTCAGACAACGTTTGTTTTAATACAGTCCTTGAACGTGGAATTGAAGACGATTGGTCAAGCGATGGTAACGGAACTTATACTGGCCCTGGCGGCGGATCCTACGCTTATAACGCTAGTACTGGGTCGTTTGATTAATTTTTAAAAAGTTATTAGTCGTTTCAAAAATCAATGCTAAATAGCTATAGGGGAAAAATCCCGTTAAAGGTAAAAGAAGCTCAAAGCCAAAATTTACCCTTAACGGGATTTACTCTTATAGAGCTGGTTATAGTAATTGTTATCCTGTCGATTCTAGCCGTTGTCGGATTTTCCCGGGGAATTGATATTTCATCAATTCGAATGTCGGCTGGCTTAGGTACACTCCGGTCTGACCTTCGTTATGCTCAGGCTCTAGCCGTCAAAGTAAAAAAAACTACTCGTATTTCTTTCGACCTAAATGCTGATAGCTATTCACTTTACATTGAAAATTCTCCTGGTAATTGGACGAATGTCGTCCATCCTTTGACAAACAATAATTATACGGTTAATTTTAATGCTGATAAGTTTGAAGGTATTGAGTTATCGTTAGTATCGGTAGATGGCTTAAACCGGCCGTTGATTTTTAATCAATGGGGCGATCCGACAATCGACGGTACAAATCCAATCACTGAAGATGCCCGATTTCAAATTTCTAACCAAACTTCAACCAATGAAATCAGGGTCGAGCGTGGTACAGGAAGAGTTTATTTACAATAAGGTTTATGAGATGAAACTTAAAAAGTCACTCAGCTTAGCGGAACTTGTTATGGTTATAGTTATCGCCTCGATAATTATGATACCGTTATCTTTAATTGTCAGTGAAGCTTTGCGTCGTACTTTTTTACCGGAACATTTAACTATATCTACGTCATTGCTTGAGGGTGAATTAGAAAAAATATCTAATTTGCGCTTTGACCAGGTTATTAACCAGACTGGAAACTATTCCGGTATTTTTAGCCGATATTCCTTTAACAATAGTTTTTATTATGTTAATCCTGGCGACCTAAACAGCCCGGCCGCAAACGTTACAGATTTTAAACGCCTAACGATAAGTATTAGCCGCGCCGGTTTTAGTGATGTTAAAGCCGTAACTTTGGTCACAAAAAATTAAAAAAATAAGCTGATAATGATTAAAAAGTCGTTTACAATCTTTGAGTTAGTTATGGTTATTGCTATTGTTGGTATCTTGGTTGGGATTGGCGGCCCGTTAACGGTTAAGCTTTTTGAGTCTTTTCAATATGTTGTCTATCGTAAAGAATTATCGGAAACGGCTGATTTGGCGATTAACCGCTTGTCTCGTGAGTTACGGCGCTTAAAGAACGCTACTTCTGTTTTTACGGCAAACAATACGTCTTATCGATTTCTTGACTACGACAATCGTAGTTTAGGTTATAACTTAAACGGAACAAGGCTGGAACGGGAAATTAACGGCACAACTGATATCTTGGCTGTGGGGATAGAACAGTTTTCCTTTGATTACCTTGATGATTCTTTAACGCCGATCGCTTATCCCCAAGTTAGTCCTAATCCTACGGATATTAAATTTATTCGGTTCAGCTTTGAAATTGCAACAGACACAAATTCAATTTTCTATCAGCGAATGATTAAACTTTTAAATGTTATTCATGTAAAGGACCTTTTTGAATGAAGAATAACTATAATCCAAAGAGAAAAAGCATGGCTCTGATTTTAATGGTTATGCTTTTAGTTGTTGCCTCTTTATTTAGTTTGGTTTCAGTAAACCTTCTGGTTTCCGGAATATCTTTGAGTCAGGGTTCTCTTGATAAAACAAGAGCTTATGCTTTAGCTTTAGCGGGAAAAAACTGGAATTTTGAACATTTGCAGAATGATACCGATTGGAGTGACGAGTCAAGCCTTTACGGAATGACTTTAGACAATGGGAAATTTGATATAAT
>JAQTSA010000071.1 GCA_028711575.1 Candidatus Omnitrophota bacterium
GATATAGTCTAAAATAGCATCACCGATCGTGTCCAAACTTTGGGCCGCCCTTTCATAAGCTCTTATCCTAAACGGATTACCACCCTGAATCTCAATAAGTCGGGCAATATCATAAAATATATTTACAGCTTCTTTATACCCCATATTTTTCCTGATCACCCATCATTTCGCTTTATACTGAGCGCTAACTTTATTTTTTATTCCTCCGCGAACCGTAAATTCAGCGACTACATTAATTTCATACGGTTTAAGAACCTTCGTTAAATCTTCAATTATCTTATTAACAACATGTTCATTATACCCCTTCACATTCCTAAAAGAGTAAAGATAATATTTAAGAGATTTCATTTCAACCAACTTTGTTCTTGGGACATATTCAATAGTGATTAAGGCAAAATCCGGTAACCCCGAAAAAGGACAAACACAAGTAAACTCATTGGTCGTCATTTCAACTTTTATTTTACGTTTAGGATAATCGTAGGCAATAGTCTCAAGAATACTCATATCAACATCTTTCAAATCAAACAAATTACCTGACGTTTTTTTTGATTTTTCCTCAATTGGAGTAACAACCCTATTTTCATAGACCATATACCTTCTCCTTTTTAAATAATTAATTACAAACCTCTAGATTAATTGACATATTATAATCCAAATGATAAGCGATAAACCCTTTGAGAATAAAGAAGATCTCTTCTTCTGACTTATAGCTGGGGCTAAGACGCCAAAGATAAGGAAACTCAGTCCGCTGAATATAGCGCAGACAAGAGATAGTTTCTTTTCCAATTCTTTGAATATCGCGTATTCCGTAAAGACACTTAGAACAAAACAATCCGCCCTTAGAAATACTAAAATAAACGTCACAATCCAAATCATCATGACAATTTAAACAGCTGTTCAAATGGGGTTTAACGCCGGCAAGAGTCAAAAACTTTATTAAAAAAATATATAACAATTTACGTTCCTCCCGGCACCGCAAATAAGTCAAACATTCTTTAACCAGGTTAAATACAGCCTGATTCTTATCCCAAATCTGCATAACTCGGTCAATAACATCAAAGATTACAGCCGCTACATGGATTTTAACCAGATCAGTTCTTAAAAAAGAATAATCAGATACCAGATCAGCGTAGGAAACAAGCCAAATCTCTGTTTTTTTGGGATAAAAAATAAATTCATTAAGGCTGTAGTTATCAAGCGGAGTTGAGAATTCCTTTTTCATCGTATAAAACCCTTTAAGAATGCCGGTTATTTTACCGTAATTTTCGGTATAAATATGAGCGATCAGACTAGTTTCCCTGAAATTATAACGTTTAAGGACGAATCCTAGATCTTTCTTTATCATGATTTACTTTTACAAATTATTCTTAAAACTTCCTGTTGTTTTTGATCCATGACCTTTTTATTCTTTAGGTTAGAATCCTCATATCCCAAAAGATGTAAAATACCATGAATCAGATAAAGGGTAAACTCTTCCTTCCAGGTATTTCCGTAATCTTTTGCCCTAAGAACTGCCTCTTCCAAAGAAACAACTATTTCGCCTAAATCATTTTTATCGAATTTATCAGTCAAAGGAAACGATATCACATCGGTAACTGTGTTTTTATTGAAATACTTTTTATTTAGATTTTTAATAAAATCGTTATCACAAACGACCAATGACATATTCTTCGATGAAATATTAAGATTTTTTCCGATTAACTTTAAAGTTAATTCTAACTCTTTTAAGTTTAACCGTTTTAGCCGTTGTTGATTGACAATTGATATTTTCACCGGTCTTTAGGTAGGAATTGTTTAAGTTTAAATATAAGTTACCGCGACTAACTTTTGTTCTTTTTAGTTTCTGCCGGTTTACGGGCATCATCCCTGGGATAATCAATCCGGGCATGAAAAACCGCGCAAAGCATTCGGATAAAACTTTGAGTAATTTTCTCAAGTTCTTTAAGCGTAAGATTGCTTTCATCGAGTTCGCCTTCCATAAACCGTTTTCGAACAATCCCTCTGACCATTTCCTCAATTCTAGCCGGAGTAGGTTCGTCCATTGTGCGGGATAACGCCTCGATAGTATCAGCCAAAGAAACAATAGCGATCTCTTTATTTTGAGGCCGCGGCCCCGGATAGCGATACTCCTCTTCATGTTTACCGTGAGGCTCAAGTTCTAAAGCTTTCTGATAAAAATAATAAACTAAATTACGGCCATGATGCTGACCTATAAAATCAATGATTCGCGGATTAAGACGATACTTTTTCCCAAGCTCAATGCCGTCTTTAACATGATTGACAATAATTAATTTACTCATTGAAGGCTTAAGGCCTTTATGGACGTCCTTAAAAGTAACCAGGTTTTCCACAAAATAATTCGGTTTTAAAATTTTGCCAATATCATGGTAATATGAACCGACTCTCGCCAAAAGTGAATTAGCCGAGATAGACTCCGCCGCTGCTTCACTCAAATTAGCAACTACCAAAGAATGCTGATAAGTTCCCGGAGCTTCCAATATAAGCCGGCGCATCAGCGGATGATTGAAATCCGAAAACTCCAATAACGATACGTCAGTTACAACTTTAAAAATTATTTCAAAAAAATAGAGTATTCCCGGCACAATTATCGGCAGAACAAACATCATAATAATTGAAGAAAAAAAACCAATAAGTACCGTTGACTTTAGGAATGAAAGGCTTATTGAAGACATTAAAAACAATGATTGCGAACATTCCAGGATATAAGCGATAAAAAAAACCAGCACCGAAAAAAAACCGGCCTTAATAATCTGTGAACGTCTTCGTATCCGATGGCTCATAAGAGATGAAAATAACGACCCGCAAAAAAGTGAAGCCCCAATGCTAAGGCTGCCCCCTTCCATCGCGATACCTAAAAGCGCCAAAAATACCGAAAAGACTAAAGACAGTTCTAAACTATTAAAAAGCAGTGTAATAATCATCGCAAAGCCAATAGACGAAATACCTAAAACAGAAACTTTAAGGATATTCACTTCCGAATTAGAAAAATGCCCGATACTGGAAGGAATTAAAGTTATAGAAAAGAAAGTTACCATTATAATAGTAACCAACAAAAGCAAGTCAAGGTAATGCGGTAAATTTTCTATCTTACGATAAGAGTAAGCGTAAAGGTAAAGGACAGCCAAGACAAGAAGCGGTGAAAAATTGACCTGGGTAGGCGCGAAATAAAAAGTAAATCCGGTAAAAGCGAAAAAAATTATCGGCACAATAACCGAAACAAATCGGTCAATTTTTTGTTTTGTGGAAACTTTCATACTTTACGCCCGTTAGTTTTAACGATCTTGAGGCTATTTATCAATACGCGGGATCTTAATTGTCACACCGGGATAGATCTTACTCGGCGATTTCAGGATATCATCGTTACTGTCATAAAGAAACTTCCATTTACGAGTAGTACCATAAAACTTTTGGGAGATTTTTTGCAAGGTATCATTTTTCTGGATCTTATAGTATTCAAACTGCGGCGCCATATCTTCAACCGACGACATTTCTATTTCTTCAACTTCTTCAAGCTCGGAATCATCGACGCTTACCGGGATAGAAGCGTCAAGCTCCACCGCTTGGCTATCTTGGCGATCAGACGATTTAGGACCAAATTCAAATTCCATCACCGAGATCTTTCTCGTCTCGCTCAAATTAGTATTTCCCCGGGCTTTCGGCTCCTTAGAAGAACCCATGAAATGCCCCTGATTGCCAACGATATCTCTATCAATCCTCGGCTTTTCAATCGTATATGTTTTCACCAGACATCCGCTTAAAAGGAATATCCCAACTATCATTAAAAAACGTCTCATAACAACCTCCTACTACAATTATTTGTGTATTAAGAAATACAAAAAAGTTAAATATCCCGACAAGAGAAAAAAACCTTCTTTACGTGTTATTGTATACCCTGTCCTCATAACTGTAAAGAAAATAAAACTAAAGGCGAGAAGGATTGGATACTCAAAACTCATAACATTGACCGGTATTTTAATCGGCCTAATCAGCGAAACTATACCTAAAATAAAAAGAATATTAAAGATATTGCTTCCAACTATGTTTCCAACAGCGATATTCGGTATTTTTTTAAACATAGCGGCCAAGGAAGCGACGAACTCCGGAAGAGAAGTGCCAATAGCAAAAACAGTAACTGAAATAATCCAGTCCGAGACGCCCATAGTTTTCGCCATCTTTACTCCATTTTCAACCATAAGTTTAGCGCCCAATATCAAACCGATAAGCGAAAAAATAGTAATTAGGATAATAAGAAACTTAGACGATGTTTTATTGAAAATACCTTTGAAAGAAAAATTAGACACTTCCTGCTGATTAAAAGTTAGACGGGCCTGTTTATAGGAAAAAAACATAAAAGCGATAAAAATCAAAAGAAAACAACTTCCTTCCGAACGGCTGATAACATAATCAAGA
The DNA here is from genome assembly GCA_028711575.1 of Candidatus Omnitrophota bacterium. Lineage (GTDB taxonomy): Bacteria > Omnitrophota > Gorgyraeia > Duberdicusellales > 4484-171 > JAQTSA01. The sequence continues at coordinate 4,432 of JAQTSA010000071.1, forward strand.
GAAAAGATATAAAGCAAAACTGCCGAGAACAGTAATACCGGAACTTCAAGTTTTAGAACACTTTTCTCTACCTTTATCGCGATAAACAGAGCGCAAAAGGAAATTCCCAGGCCAATATTGGCAATATTACTACCGACTACATTACCAAGAGCGACCGCGTCTTTACCGGCCAGAGAAGCAACAATTCCAACACTAGCTTCCGGCGCCGACGTTCCAAAAGCCACAAGAACTAACCCAATAAATAGCGGCGAAAGATTAAACAGAAAGGCAAGCTTTACAGAACCCTGAATAAGCCATTGCGAGCTATAGACCAAAATACCCAATCCAACACTGAAAAATAAAAAATATATGAACATATAATTTTAAGAAGGTAAAAGCTTTTTCCAAGCAACACTTTCCATTTATTGTATGTTAAATGCCATATTTAATCAATGTTTATTTAGGTTACAGCTTTTTCGGTTAAACTATAATTTTAATATATTAAGAATAATTAAACCATTTTTTTATAGTTATATTTACTTTTACTATAATAAAAACTAATTAAATAATCTTTTAAGATAATATTTATAATTACTTAAAATAAAAGAATTTACGAATTAAAATAATTTAATCTACTTACTTTTATAATAATTTATCATAATTTAAATATTTTAAACCATTTAAACATACTCTTAGAATATTCTAATACTTTTAAGTATAATTCATATTACACCTTATACCTTGACAACATTGAATTTCATTTTTAAAATAATCTTACTTTATACATAATCAAACATCTTTTACTATAAAATAAAATAATTGAGTTATTTAAATATATTTTTTTATCGAATATTCAGTACTAAATTATATTATTTAATTTTAAACCATTTTATTATCTTTTAAGTATAATAAAATTACCTATCATTTCCTGATCAATGGTTCAGGATATTTTAATTTTGGCGATTTAAGCGATTAAAATTATTTCGGCTGAAAGTTATAACTTGTTACCGCAATACTTACAATAAAGAGCGTCTCGATCATGACCCTCTTTTAAACAGTTCGGGCAAACAAACATTTTTTTACCAGAAACTTTAGAAAGGCCAACCGTAACTATTCCGGTGGGAACGGCGATTATGCTATAGCCTAAAACCATAATCAATGCCGCAAGGCTTTGGCCAAGAGGAGTAATCGGAGAAATGTCACCATAACCAACTGTAGTTAAAGTAACAACCGCCCAATATATACTGCGGGGAACGCTTGTAAATCCGGCGTTTGGACTTTCAATTACGTACATCAAAGCCCCTAAAACAACAACTAAAGCAAAAACCGTAAAAAGAAAAACAACTATTTTGCGCCAGCTATTGTAAAGCGCTTTTGATAAGATTCGCGCTTCCTCCATATAAGCGACAAGCTTTAAAACTCTAAAAATTCTTAATACCCTTAAAAAACGAATTGTTACCAAATAACGCGTGCTCGGAAAAACAAAACTTAAATATGTCGGAATAACACCCAGCAAATCAACAATACCAAAAAAACTAAACAAGTAACGTTTTCTTATTTCTACCGCCCAGATCCGGGCGAAGTAGTCTATTGTAAAAATAAAGGTAAAACCCCATTCGATGCTCTTTAACAACTTGCCGTAAGAAGCGCCAATCGAAGAAACACTCTCCAAAAGAACAACTAAAACACTTACCGCGATAATGACAATTAAAAGGATGTCATAAGTTTTACCAATAGCCGTATCAGAATCAAAAATAACCCTTCGTAAGTTATAACGGATTTTTTTTAAAGCGGTCTTTGACATTTTTAAAATTTTAAAGTCCTGTTCAGATTTAAAATCTAATTTATCAGCGATCGGTCTTCAACCAAAATATAGTTAAAAGTTGTTTCGAAATCGGCTTTTAAATATTGAGGATTCTCAACAAGAAAAAGCTTTATTATTTGAACATATTTTACAGCAGGATGTTTTAGCTTAAGAGTTTTACCTTCCTGATAAAACTTAAAGATACGCCTTTGGACAATCGAAACTTGATCTTTAGGCTCTAACTCAAGAAAATCTTTAATACTTATTTCGGAATCAAAACTGGGATTAGGAAAGTATATCTGCTGAGAAAAGCAAGCCTTCAACGGAACAAATGACTGGATAATAAGAAAAGCCGCGATATAAATCCGCATATATAACCTTCTGTGTTTTTAGTTGCCGAAAAATTTAAAACCGATACGCCTAAACTGAAACAGTTTTAATCTATCTCTTTGAACTTTCCGATTGGCGCGTTACAAATCGGACACCTCTGAGACGGCTCGTCATAAACCGTGTTACCGCAAATATCACAAACAAAAACTTTTCTTAAAGCGATATCAGACCCCGATTCAACTGAATCCAAAGCCTTTTGATATAACCGATGATGGATTTCTTCAACCGCGAGGGCATATTTAAACGACATTTCAGCCGGCCGCGCCCCTTCGGCTTTTGCTTCCTCTAAAAATTTAGGGTACATACTTTTAAACTCATATCCTTCACCTTCAATCGCTTCTTTCAAATTATCTTCAGTCGATTTAACGCCTTCCATCGCCAAAAGATGAGCGTGAGCGTGAACAGTCTCGGCAGCAGCAGCGGCTCTAAACAATTTAGCGACATTTGGTAAATTCTCAGCATCCGCTTTTTTCGCAAAAGCCAGATACAAACGGTTGGCCTGGCTTTCTCCGGAAAAAGCCTCTTTCAAATTATCTTTGGTTGGCATAAAACATCTCCTTTAGGCCTGCTTTAAATGTTAACTGAACAGCAGAACCGTTTTCGTGTTAATTAAAAAAATAAAAAGTATTATTTTCACGGAAAAGTTATTTATTTTTTGTCTTTCAGCACTAACCAAAGACCATGAACCATACCGGGGAAAAAGCAAATCAAAGTAAGTATAACATTAATCCAAAAATGCTTGGTTAAACCCACCGCTAAATAAGCCGCGACCGGCGGTAACAAAATAGCAATAATAATTTTTAGAATTCTGTTTTCCTCCATAATATACCTCCTCTTTTTTAAAACTAAACAAAGGTTTACTGTTTAAAATTCTACCTTAAAGAAAAAAAAATTCCAGATAAATTGTCAAAATAATCAATTTTTTTATATACCGTATATAAAAAAGGTTATGAGAACAGAGTTTTCGGCCGGTTTGTTCTAATATCTAATGCTCAATGCCTTTATTGAAATCAAAATCGGTTTGTCTTCTTAAAAAACAGAAATTAGGCGGTTCTTTTTTTAATTTTTTTTATATATTTTTGGAATAAGATTGAATTGGGAATACTTATAATATTTTCTTCGGCATCACTGATTAAAGTAAAAAAAGTATTAATCGCTAAAACTTTACCTTTAACATTATCGGGCAAAATTTCAATCTCGTCATTAGCCTTAAACGGTGAAGTAAAAAATATTATTATCCCAGCTAAAATATTTCCAATCAAACTCCAAACGGCAAAAAAAGCGACAGCAATCATTGCTAATATACCAGTAAGATTTACCCAGAGATTTTTTATCTTTATTCCCCAGATTATAACGAACAGTGCGACAAGGATAACCAAGGAAAAAAGATTAATCAGCCGTTTAATAGTGTAATACCGGTTTCTGGCCAGTTTTTTTTCCCGTTGTATTTTTTTGGTTTCTACTTTCGCCCAAAAAGAAACGGCAAAGACAAAAAGAAAGACGATAACCGAAACTATAACTTTTGTAAAAAGTATGTTTTCCATGATTAACCTCTTTTAAAAATCAGCCTTTTAAAAACCTATATATAGCGCTGTTAAAATATTGCTAAGAAGATTAATTCCGTCTCTAACTGACTTAGGCGGCGCCTATCATAAGCCCGGATTTATCTTCCTGACCCTAAACAATAAAAACACCTTTCTTACGGTACAAGAGGCGGTCAATTAGAATGCTTGCCCCGTTATGATAGAACGCGCTTCTGTTTGCCTAATTTATAAACGGAGTAAATCTCCCTCAGCCAACTCACCTCTTCGACTCCGCTCAGGACAATCCGATTGATGCCTCGTTACCGTAAAATCAAGCCATTTTATCACAACACCACCCAAAATCTAGAAAAACAATCATTGCTATCCGATACAAACAAAAAGGAGATCACTCCGTTTCTGTTTAGTTAGAGGTACAGCTTTATATTTTTTTATCACGAATCAACGTAAATATGTCCGCTGGCAGCAATATAAAAATTTCTTTCGCCTGCTTAAAGCTTAAACCTTCATGTTCCATATGCATCCAGCGCTTTTTGACAAATATAGTATCCCCCCAAGGAATAAGTATCGCTGGATGACCAAAACGAAATAAAGGAAAAACAGATAAATAAAGTCCGGTGCGATTGATGCCAATTGTGATTATATTAAGATAATTTTGGCCGGATTTCATCCCAATACTTTTCATTGTCCATTTTTTGCCATCAAATTTTCCAGAAAATCTATATTTTATTCCCAGCTGATGCCATCCACTTAAACGAGCAACCAAGAAACCCATCAAGCACCAGAGTAAAGAAAAAAAAGCAATTAAAAAAAGTACGGGATGGAATTTAGCCCATTCAATTATGTTCATATTTTATATCCTTTTTGTCGTATAACAGCCAAACTCAGCTAACTGACAGTCGACGCCTAAAGGCAAATGTTACTAATTTATTTATTTTGGATGTGAGCAGATGGTAAGTTGTGGGATCTCGATTGAATCCCAAAACCATAAACCTAAAGTAACTAGCTTCTTCAGGCCAGCCTGAAGGATAATCCTGGGAATCGAATAGCACCAATGGCTTTGATGTAACATTCTTGAATTCAGCGAGCACTTCAATCTCATCGCCCATTTTATAATCACCCTTTGTAGGTGATATGCGGCACACCAATCCATTTACCTCATTCCCCCAACCATTCGTTCTGTTTAGATATAGCGCTAAAGATATCGTTGATATACTTACAATTATAAGGAAGGACAAAATTTTATTTTTCATTTTATTCAATTTAACATAAAAATGAGCTGTCTAGGACGCTGGCAACGTCAGGAGCCGGCGTCTTAGGTCGGCTCGATTACTTTGTTAGAATTATTTTTTTTCAAATTCTTAATATAATTTGCTTTTCTTTTTCTTATATTTTCTGCAGTCCACCATTTGGTTTGCATTAATTCATTAAAGTGCTTATTTAGCATTATTATTTTTTCTTTTTTTTCTTCTTCAGTAAGCCCTGGAGTAAGCATAATCATCTTTTTCATAAAACGAATATGTTCTAACATAGCGATTTTTTCATGGACCATTTGTATGTGCTTTGTGTAAGGGAAACATTTATTGAATAAGTAAGCGCTTTTCGACCCCTGTTATAATTGAACAAAAACATATGAGAGTAAATCTGCTATAATGAGGTCTCTTCTGCCCCAGGGTTAACCCTGGGGCGCAAAAAAAGGAGATCTAAAATGGGAAATAGAAAAA
>JAQTSA010000072.1 GCA_028711575.1 Candidatus Omnitrophota bacterium
GGCTGTAACCCATGATTAACTTTAACAATATCTTCTTGAGAAATATAATTGTCTTTTAAGGCTTTAGCTGTTATATCAACTGCTGGTAAATATTTAAGCCAAAAGATACTGGCCCGAATAAGATTACGGCAAGAAGCAAATAACTTTATCGCTTGGACGATATCGGCATCAGTTTCCCCGGGAAGCCCAACCATTAAGTCAGCGGAATAATTAAGATCAGCCTTATCCATTCCCGACAAAGCCTGATAAATATCCTCATTGGTTTCATTGCGGTTAAGCCAATTTTTTCGAATCTCGGAGTTTAAGCTTTCAACACCGATTTGAACATGCCAACAACCGGCAGCTTTTAAAGCTGACGCTACAGCATAATCAATAGTCTTAGGATGCCCCATAATCCTAAAAGGTACGCCAATTTCTGATTTATATCGCCGGCAAAACTCAATCGTCCATTTTCGTGAAGCCGATAAAACATTGTTTTTAATGTCAACGCGCTTAAAATTATAGCGTTTTTTCATCAGCACAAGTTCGGCGATAACGCTATCGACCGATCGTTGTCGATAAAAAGGCCCAAGATTATTAGCTTTTTCCCAGTTCGCGTAACAGTTCTGGGAACAGTAGGAACAGGTCGATATACATCCTTTATTAGTTACTGTTAAATAATATTCTTTTATCGGTATAAACGGTTCAAACAACTCCTTATCGATTATCGGCAGTTGATCAAGATCGGTTATCAAAGGACGAGGCCGATTTTTTATAATTACTCCCTCTTTTTTAAACCAGAAGTTTTCTATTGAATAATCTATTTTGCCCCGTTCTAAACTATCGGCTAATTCCAAAAGAGGATATTCTCCTTCTCCTAAACAAACCGCGTCAACACAATCCGGCTCAAGACAAACCGACGGCACGGATGTCGGATGTATTCCGCCTAAAACGACAAAGACATCTTGCTGTTCTTTTACAGCTTTTGCGATCTCAAGTGACCACTGAAAGTTATCGGCAAAAACCGAAAAAGCCAAAATATCCGGGTTAAAGCTTAAAATATCTTTAATTACACGTTTTTTATCATTAAACAATCGCGCTAAAAAATTTACCGAAAAGTACTGCTTATCATCAAAAAGTCCACGATCAAAAGCTAAAGAACAACTATGGCCATGAGCCTTTAAAACTGCCGATAAAGCTTCAATTGAAATTATTTCTGAACCAATAGCCGCGAAAGTAATTTTCATATTAAATATCCTTTTTACAAACTTCTTATATAAGAATCAAAAACGGAAAGAATACCCCGAAAACGCAATAAAGCACTGGCTGAGGCCATGCAACGAATCGCGCAAGCCCGGCAACTTTTATGTTTTCCCTGAAGCTGTCTAAACTTTTCTGACATCGGCCCATAATAAGCTTGCCGAATATTGCCTTGAAAAAGATGTAAAGACAATCCGTTACAGGGGAAACTGATTGAACCATCAGCTTTAATCGACAAAGCAATATCCATTGCCCGACAGCCAAAACTATCAAGCCCGCCGGCAGAAAGAACCGAAAGATATGGGTTTGGATTTGCCACGGTTTTAGGATATTTTTTTTTAAGGTTAACTATATCTCGTTTGTAATCTTTAAACAAAGAGATTGTTCGATCATAATCATCTGAACTTTGATTGTTGAAATCGTTGAGGTTTCTGGCGCAAACCGTCAGCAAAAGTTGAAGTTTAAAACTTTTAGCTATTTTTACTAATTCTTCAAGCAGAGAGAATGAAGTCTTTTCCATATAAACCGCGGTTATCAACGGTTTTTTGCCGCTTTTTCTTAAAAACTCGATATTATTCAATGCTCGTTTAAAGGCTCCGGGAAAATTTCTTGATTGGTCATGGAATTGTTCCGGGCCGTCCAAACTAACACTGATTAAATCGGCGACCAGAAGTTCTTTGGTCATTGAGATGTCACTTGAACCATTGGTTGTCAGTGACGTCATCATTTTTGCTTTATCAGCCCTTCTCAAAAGATCAGGTAAATCTTTCCGTAATGTTGGTTCCCCGCCAGAAAAGTGAATTATTTTTGTTTTCAAACTTTGAAGTTCATCAATGATAGAATAAGCGCCTTCAGTTGAAAGATCGCCGGAAACAACTTCACGCCGGGTACTGCAAAAATCGCAACGCATATTACACAAAGAAGTAACTTCCCACTCGCAATAAAGAGGAATCGGCCGGCCCAATCGTATAGTATTAATTCCTGCCAATATTTCTATCAAAGTTTTAACGCTTTTCATTTTATAATTCTCGCTTTAAGCAATTTTTTAAAAAGAACAAACAGGCTTTAATCTTTTTCAGTAACTCAGAAAAGGAATCGATTGTTAGAATCTGGCGAACAATCATCGGGAAATTTAAATAAGCCTTTCGAAAAGCTTCTTTTTGTTTATCGAGAAGTTCTTTTTTGGTAAACCCAAAAGGAACAAAAACCGGGTCAGCAGTAGAAATAATAAGTTTCCTAAATTGCTTTTTATCAAAAGAGCCAAATTTCTCGGCTTCCTCCCAAAGCTGAGTACCGGGATAAGGCGTCATTAAACTAAACACCGGGTAATGAGCTTTTATTTTTTGAGAAAATTTTATTGTTTTATCTATCGTATCAAAAGTTTCTCCCGGTGAACCGATAATAAAAAAAGCTTTCAAAACTAATCGAGCTTTTATTATCGCGTCACAAGTTTCTCTTATCGCGTTTAATGTAGAGCTTTTTCCTATTCGTTTTAAAATGCCGGAGTCCCCTGACTCAACTCCGGCAGCGACGATCCAACACCCGGCCTTTTTCATCGCTTTAAAAATAGTTCTATCTTTTATATTAGCGTGTGTATTCGCATACCAGCTGCAATCTATATTCCGTTTTTGAATACCTTCACAAATATCAAAAACCCGGCTCTCAACTGCAGTAAAAGCATCATCAGAAAAACATATTTCTTTTACGCCAAAGCGCGTTGACAAAAACTCCATGTAATCAACAACATATTCGGCACTATGGGCCCGCAGCGTTTTACCAAAAGGAGTATTACAAAATACACAACGATACGGACATCCCCGGGTAGAAACAACTGTCATATACGGCAGGCGTTTATAGTGCAAAAGATAAAGCTTATACTTTCTCAAATCCGGCAAAAGGTCTATAGCCGGAAATGGTAAGCTATCCAAATCCTGAATAAACGGCCGCCGGGGATTCAGACAAACTTTTCCCTGACTGTCTTTATAACTTAGCCCAAGGATTGAAGAAAAGTCGCAACTAGCCTGCGATAAATGACAAGCTAACTCCAATAGCGTTTCTTCACCTTCATCTAAAACGCAAAAATCAAAAGCGGTGGTCATCATAACTTCTTGCGGCAAGAATGTTGAGTGCGGCCCGCCAACAACTAACCAAGCCTTAGGCATAACTGTTTTTATTCGCCCGGCTAATTCTTTAGCAACATGGAAATTAGCGGTATTAGCGTATATCCCAATTAAACCAGCTTCATTTTTCGATAGCAAAAAAACTATTTCTTCCAAGCTTAAATTTAGAACGGCAGCGTCAATAATTTCAACGGAACAGTTATTCTTTCTAAGATAAGCCGCCAACGCACAGAGCCCTATCGGCGGTTGAAAGCTGGCCAAACGGCTGTACTTACCGTAAATTTCTTCCACCGTCATTGGAGGATTAATCAAGTAAACTTTAAATTTTGACATTGGGAACTTTTTTAAATTTATTCAATAAAAATTAAACAAAGGCTTCGATAAAAACCCGGCCCTTTGATTTTTCAGGATATTTAACTCCTAAGATATAACTTATTGTAAGAGCGATATCCATAATCGAAGCACGAAAATGCAAAGGGTTATTCTTTTTAACCCCAGGCCCAGTAATAATAAACGGTACATATTTTTCAGCTCGAGAAATCAGATAAGAATGATCGATTCTTACCATCCCATGATCAGAACAAATAATAACAACTGTTGTTTTCTCTAACTCATATCTTTTTAAAAATTGAAAAAACTTATCAATCCGCGAATCAGCCCGCTTTAAAGCCGCCAGGTATTGTTTCGATTCACTGCCATAAGCATGGCCTATAAAATCAGTTTCGCTGATATCAGCAACAAATAAAGCGGTTTGATCTTTTTTCAGCAAATCCTCATAGAGCAGATCAAGCATTATATCGTCGGACTTATATACTGAATGCCTGGGCAATGATACTACATTAGTCTGCCAATGAGATTTAGAAAAATGTTTAACATGCATCGACCCGTACAACTTCGTTTTTACAATATCCGGCAAGCCTTCAACTTTTATTTTCTGGCCTAAATTATTATTTTTTATACCATGAATTAGCGGAGTCGCTCCGGTTAAAATACTGGCAAAAGCCGGATTAGTCAAGGCCCGGTAAACCGTTTCAATTCCTTCGGGAAAATAAGTAGATTTTTCCTGTAACTGCGATAAAAAGGGTAGTTTAGCCTCAATGAAACGATCTAGACGACAACCGTCAATATTTAGAACGATAACCCTTTTAGCGACAGCTCTTTTTATCAGCGGTTTAAATTCGCAAGATATAAAGGTTTTAGGCTTAAAAAAATAAGTTATAACTGCGGCAAAGAAGAGAACTAACCAAAAAGGAATCCCCTCCCGAAGGCTAAAATTTTTGTTAGCAATTAAAGCTAAACTGTATAGGGTCGAGAAAAAAACCGACATTGAAAAGCTAACGGTTGTCGGAGCAACCGTAAACAATGAATTCCATATCTTTCTAAAACCAACCGTTAAATCCCGGGAAACTATCATCTCCGGAACACTCATAAAAACAAATTGAATAAGAAAATATATCATAATATTTACCATTAAAACCGATAGAATTTGTTCAAGGCCTAAGCCTTTTGCCGAAATAAGAAAATATAAATAAAGCGGACTCAAAACAACAAATAAAGGATAAAAATCGGCAGTTTTAAATAGAATAAAAATAGCCGCGGTAACAAACAGAAATGAAACTGGATCAAACGATGAAAAGCTCAAAAGGAAAAAAGATATAGCCCCGGCAATAAAAAAGTAGCTATCGATAGTATTAAAAAAGTAAAGAACCCGGGTACAAAAGCTTTCTATTTTTTCATTATAGACATCACTGATAATATTTCTCATCACTTAATTAAAAAATGTTTAATCGCGTTCTTTAAAGGGAAAACGATCCTTGGTTCATAATAACAAACGTAACAGCTTTTTTGACAATTTTGACAGGTTTTTAGTTTATCAAGCTGATTCAAATAACGGTTTGAACTTAAAATTTCTTTCAACTGCCCTCGATAGTCAAATCCGTTTTCCCAATTCATCCCTTCTAAACAAGGGAAAATTTCTCCTGTTTCCAGCAGTTCAAGATGATGAAAACCAAATAAACATTTATCATTTTTTAAAATTAAATTATCTTTATCGCAGAAAAAATCATAAATAGCGTCAAGAAAAGCGTTGGAATTAATGATTCGCTCACTTTTTTTAAGTTTTTTTGTAATTTTTTTTATCCCGAGACAATCAGCTGTTTCCTGAGGAAGTTCTGAAAAGTTGTCTTTATTAAAAACCGGATGCTTATTTATCGGCTGAACTTTCATGTAAACGTCTAGTTTTTCAGAAAGCTCTAACACCGTATCTATTTGCCTCAAATCCCAAGGCAAAAAAATAGTATTTATAACAACTTTTATTTTCGGCGCAAATTCCTTAATATTTTCAATAGCTTTTAAAGCTTTCGACCAGGCACCGGAAATGCCCCGGCGGCGGTCATGAAAAGATTCTTCTCCATCAATACTAATTGATATTTCATTAAGCCCGGAACTAGCAAGTCTTGTTGCGACATTTTTATCTAAAAGATAACCGTTAGTAACAAGATGTTTATAAGCTATCTTACTTTGAGCAAGATAACCCAGTAAATCATCAAAATAATCAACAATTAAAGGCTCTCCGCCGCTAAAACTAAGATAGAAACAGCCGGCTGTTTCTAAGTCATCAATTATTTTTTTCAACCTGTCTAAAGGCAGAGTTACAGGATCTTTTTTTCTCCAAATATTACAGAATTCACACCTAAAATTACAGCGGGAGGTAAGATAAATTCCACAGGACAACGGACGCGGCGTTTTTTTAATAAAATAATTCAAATGCCACTGAAAACTTTTTATCAGTAAATCTAAAAGCAGTTTCTTTTCTTTAAAAATTAAATTTTTCATCGTCAACAAAAAAATTACAAAAGGAACTTATCCTTAATAACTGTTAAAACTTTATCAACCGATATAGTTTGAAGACAAAGGTTATTAGCGCAAGCCGACATTTTTGAATTGTAGATATTGATACAAGGGCTGCAATAAAGATCGCTATAAAAAACATAATGATTGTCTCCAAGCGGTCCATAAAGAGCCGGTGTTTCCGGGCCAAAAAAAGAAACAGTTGCCAAACCAATAACCTCAGCTAAATGTAAGGGGCCGCTATCGTTAGAGATTAAAAGATTAGCTTTTACAAAAAGGGCGATTAGCTGAGGCAAACTTGTTTTTCCGGCAAGGTTGACGACCTTTATTTCGGGAGACAACTTCTTCTCAATCTCACTCACATATCTTAAGTCCGATTTCCCACCGATAAGAACAACCGCGAAATCTTCAATTCCTGCCAGAGATTCAATCAGTCTAACAAAATAATTAGCCGGCCAACGCCGATGAAGGCATAACTCCCCGGAATTAACATTGACACAAATAAGTTTTTTACAACTTTTAAATCGATTATCTTTAAACTGTGGGTCTTCAAACACGGATAGGTCTTTTACCTCGACCAAAGCCTGTTGTTCTGATTTGAAATTAAAATTTTTAACGTCAGCCTTTAAACTTCTTGCGACTTTGATAAAAACTTTACTTATATGACTGCTATGACCAAAGGAAACATTTAAATTGTGGACACGATTGCGCCATCTTAAGGGAGAATTAAATCCAACAATTACCTTATGACGATTAAAAAAGTCGGCCAGTAAAGTAACCATCGCTGAAAAATTAGTCAAAAATTCAAGGTCAATAATAACTTCAGCTTTTCTTTTATTTATTTCTAAAAGCATTTTAAAAAAGCTCGCTGTAAACTTTAGAGGACCGCTGATATCTAAAACAACAACTTCATCTATCGATGGTAGAATTTCACAAAGCTTTCGGTTTGATGAAAGTGTAACCATAGTAATTTTAGATTTTTTGTATCTGGCTTTAAGTTCGCCTAAGACCGGTGAAACCAATAAAATACTACCCATACCAAAAAATTTAATTACTACAATGTTCCGGCACTGTTTATCCAAATCAGGCATAGTCCTTTTTTCAAAAAGAGAAAAAATTGCCTTTAAAAAGAGTAGAGATCGGCATACCGGCGGGCCGAAATGTTTATCAAGATACTGCATTGCTTTAATATTCATAGCAAAGGTCCTATTTATCCCTCATAGTCAAATGCTCCTTCATCGCCCTTAAAAGCATCTGATAACTTAAAGCCCTATTAAAATTACCCGGCGAAAACACCTCATCAAGGTTATATACCTTTATATAGTAATACTCTTTCGTCAAATCATCAACACATCCTTCAGGAAAAATCCTTTTTTCAAATTGAGAAAAAGGATGAATCCATTCAATTACCGGATTGACATTTTGCAAAAAAGGATCATCTTTATAGATCTTTTCGTATACGCCCCGGCCGGAAGGGATTAAATATTTCGATAGGCCAGCCCGATAAGCTTTATAAACTGTTGCCCAATGAATATAGGCCCGGTCTTGATCATAATAGACCGGTAGAAAAAAACTCACTTTCTTGTTTTTAGAATCAAACAATTGGAACCCGCTTAAAACGGATGAATACTTAATATTTTTTTTGTTTAGCCAAGATTCAACCATTGTAAGTCTAAAAGTTTCCTTAGTCAGCAAATAACTTTCATGAAAAGATAAAGCGATGAAACAAATTGAAAAGATTAAAAAAATATTTTTAATAATTTTCGCTTTTTGTTCCAGAAAAAAAGACAACGAATTAGCCATTAAAAGACAAATTCCCGGACACAACCAAACAAAGTGCCGATACCGGATAACATGCTGCTTTAAAACTACCATCACGAAAAATAAACCCAAGGACGAAACGAGAGACACTACCGCGTATTTCAAACGGGGACTGCGAGCTAAGACTTTCCGGTTCAAAGAAAAAAATATCATCAAAAAAACGAAGACCGCCCGAAAAATACTAAAAGGCGACTTAATAATTGCTCGAAAGAAATTAGAAAAAAAAGATTTTATTTCTGTTTGGCAAAAGACTTCAACCCCGGCGTTTTTAGCTACCACTAATTTCCTTAAATAATTATAATCGGAACGAAACAAAGAAAAAACTTCATTTAAACTAAAAAGAGCTAGAAAAATCCCCAAAAAATAAAAAAAACTAAAAAGAATTATTTTTCTGTTACTTACCGGTTTTTTCTTAGAAAAAAACAGATAAACCAAGGAAAAAACTAAACCAAAAAGGATATGATAAACATAAGGATGTATCGCAAAAAGCAAAGAGGTAAGAACTCCGAGCGGGAAAAAAAGAAGCGGTTTCTTTTTTCTAATAGCATAAATAAGAATCAACACACCAATCAAAAAGAAAAAATCAACAAAAACACTAGGGTAAAGAAGGCGGGAATAATTTATCCTGAACGGAAAAAAAACATAAAAAGCTAAAGCCCAAAAAGAATCGTTTTTTTTGAGAAAATAACGTGAGATAAAATAAAAAAGAACTATATTTATACAAGCCAAAACAGAAACAAAATAAAAAACCGACTGTTGGGTTACAAAAAATTGATAAACCGGCCGGCAAATAAGATAAATCAAAGGACCGGTAGTCAACATCGTAAAAGCTCTTGATTCATCAGGCATAATATAAAGAACGTCTTTTAAGTTCCTAAAATGTAAAAATACCGCGGCGGCAAGAATAATAAACAGAAAAGTATAACGCTTACTGAATAGAAAACTTTTTCTCATAATTTAAATATTTTACAAACGATATCCTCGTGATAAAAGATACAATAGATCCGATAAACGGTTGAAATATCGGAGAATGACAGTGTTTTTGGCGTTTTTTATTTTTCCTGCCGTCACAAACCGCCTTTCAGCGCGACGGACTAAAACACGACAGACATCAAAGTAAACATGTTTCAAGCCTGACGGAGGTAAGTTAAAGTTTTTTATTTTTTTACTTTTATTTTTTTCCAACAACAAGATAAACTTTTCTAACTCATCACAATCTTCAGAATTTATACTTTTTTTTATTTGTCCTGAACTTTTAACCGTTCTCCCAACAGAAATGGTTAGGGATATCTCACCGCAAACAATAAGTAACTGTTTCTGAATCTGGCTTAATAAATTTCGTATTTTTTTGCCGGAAGATAACTCTTTAGATAAGCCTAAAAAAGAAACAACTTCGTCCAAGGTTCCGCAAAGTTCGACCAACGGCGAATCCTTCTTAACTCGCAGTCCGCCATAAAGCGAAGTCAACCCATTGTCTCCGGTTTTAGTGGTTATACCCATAAATAAAAAATTTAGCTTAAAATACTCCCGAAACTTCTGCTGAGCAAAACTTACATTTACCGTCTTTTATGTAATTATTCTGAATTTGAAATTGTTTTCGCCAAACTATGATTCTTTTACAATTAGGGCATTCAGTATCTGAATCAGAATTTTGGGAAAGATTGCCTAAATAAACATAATTAAGACCATAACTTTTGGCAATATCACGGGCTTTCCGCAAAATATCCCGGATTGTCGCCTTATGGGTTAAGAACTTATAATCAGGATGAAAAGCGCTTATATGCCAAGGGATATCCC
>JAQTSA010000002.1 GCA_028711575.1 Candidatus Omnitrophota bacterium
GTAATTGGTTGTCAAATAAGACTCGTTTAAAAACCCAGAAAGCTTCTGAAGAACTAGTCTTAACAGAGGCCTAAAAGGGACACTTTAACTTTGGTAAAAAAGGGACATTTTAACTTTGGCTTGACATGCAATATTTTTATAGTTGACATAGAGGTAATATATGTTAAAATCACCACTATGAAAAAAGGATTAACAACACCAACAAAACTGAAAGGTAAGCGCAAACACGGTTTTCGAGCCAGAATGGCGACGAAAGAAGGAACAAAGATAGTGAATCGAAGAAGATCTAAAGGGCGAGAAAAGCTTACCGTATGAAAGCTATACCCCTATTTCTTATTTCTTTTTATAGAAAGATTTCGTTTCTTTTTCCTTCTCAATGTAAATATTATCCGTCCTGTTCTTTTTATGCCGAGAAAGCCTTTTTACGTTACCCTTTTTTTAAGGCGCTTTTTTTAACTATAACCCGGATTTTTCGTTGTCATCCCCTTTCTAAAGGTGGATATGACCCGTTGCCATAATGGAAAAAAGATTATTTATTGCCGTTTTTATAACCTTTTTGTTTTACTGGGTTTATAGCACAGTCTTCTTTAAACCGCCAATTAATGATATCTCTACTTCAGAAAATCAGCAACAAAGCAGCGCTGAAACCCCTTCTTTTTCGCCCAGTCCTTTAGATAAAACTTCTTTTACAAGCGATTTACCGAAAATGAGCAGTGAGGTTGAGACTAAAGAGGCTATAATAGGTAAATATTCTGTATCTTATTCAGAGACAGGTGGTTATATTCTTAGTCTTTCTTCTGGGCGTTATGGTGAACCCTTTCTATACGAAAATATATTTTATATCCCTGACGATAATAATATTGTTTATGACACCACGATTGAAGGAAACACTCTTTCTTTTAAAAATCAACAAACTTCTCAAACTAAATCCTACTCTTTTAACGACAATCTCATAAGTTTTAGTAATAGCAAAGACGAGAAAAAAATACTTTTTTTCTCTAACAAATTGGTAGACAATGGCTTAGACCAAAGATATCAGGATATTTTTTACAGTAGGACTCAAAATGTAGTCCGTAAACCATTAAGAAAAGTCAAAACCTTGACCTATGAAGGTTTAGATTATTTTGGCGCCCGCGATCGTTATTTTTGTATAAGTCTAATACCGGGCAGCTATAACTATTCCCTACAAGCCATAAAAAACGAAGAGACAAAGCAGACGGACTTTTTCCTATCTTCTCCTCCATCTTCCCTATCATTTTATCTCGGTCCACAGGACGATTCTGTTTTATCGAATAATGGTATCCATGGAGTTGTACATTATGGGTTTTTCCATCCGATCGCCCTCGTTATTTCCAAAATGCTTTATTTTTTCCACTCTTTCACTAATAATTGGGGTGTGAGTATTATCCTTTTAGCAATTACAATTTATGGCTGTTTATTTCCTTTTACCATGAAAAGCACTAAGGCTATGAGGAAAATGCAGATGGTCCAGCCGGAAATGGAAGCCATCAGAGAAAAATTTAAAGATAATCCTCAAAAAGTGAATAAAGAAATAATGGCTCTATATAAAAAACATAAAGTGAATCCAATGGGTGGATGTTTACCAATGTTTTTTCAGCTTCCTGTATTTATTGCTTTGTATCAGGTATTACCCCGGTTGGTAGATCTTAAGCAGGCTAATTTTTTATGGATTAAAGATTTAACATTGCCGGATCAGGCTTTCACTCTGCCGATTACGATTCCCGTTGTTGGTCAATATATCAATGTACTCCCCCTACTGATAATCATTATAAGTTTGGCTCAACAAAAATTTATGAGTACTTCCTCTACTTCAGGCTCAGGATCTCAGCAAAAATCGATGGGAATGTTTATGGCAGTCTTCATCGGAATTATTTTTTACCGTTTTCCTTCATGCTTAGTCCTTTATTGGTTTGTTCAAAATCTTCTTACTCTCGGGTACCAATACAAAATATCGAAACAACCATCATAATTCGCGTTTTCACGTGAAAACGCTTCTAACCTGTTATTCTAAAATTCTCTCTTATACTAGGTTTTTTTCTGCGATATTCTATACTTGACAGGATGATAGTTATACGTTTTTCCCAAAGACCGTTTTCACGTGAAAACGCATCTAACTTGTTATTCTAAAATTTTGTGTCTAATAAGGTTTATTTGTGATATTTCATTCATAATACGGCGATAATTATCTGTTTTTTCCCAAAGACCGTTTTCACGTGAAAACGGTAAATGGAGAAATTCCTTGACAAAAGAAACTGCTCGGGTTTACAATAGCTTATTAAAAAGGTAAACTAAAAAAGGAATTATGGGAAAAATTATTGGCATTTGCAATCAAAAGGGCGGTACCGGGAAAACAACCACAGCGATAAATTTAAGTTCCTATTTGGCTCTTGCTAAAAAGAAAACCCTTTTAATCGATATGGATCCTCAGGGAAATGCGACTTCGGGCATTTCTTTTAGCAGCCAGAATAAACCCTCAATTTATGAAATAATTTTAAAACGTGCTGAAATAAAAAATTGTATTTATTCCAGCAAATGGCAGAATTTATCTATTATTCCGGGAAATATATCTTTGACCGGAGGAGAGATCGAATTGGTTGGCCTTGAGCATCGCGAAAATCGCTTAAAAGAGGAATTGAATGAAATCAGTCAGGACTATGATTATATTATAATTGATGCTCCGCCATCTTTAGGCTTATTAACAGTAAATATCTTAGTCAGTGCCGATACAGTAATAGTTCCGGTTCAATGTGAGTATTATGCTCTAGAAGGGGTATCGAAATTGCTTCATACCGTTCATTTGGTTAAGGAACGCTTAAATAGTCATTTGGAGATAGAGGGTGTTCTTTTAACTATGGCTGATTTTCGAACCCGCCTTGCCTTACAAGTTATTGATGAGGTCCGGTCTTATTTTAAAGATAAGGCTTTTAACACTATTATTCCGCGAAATATTAAGTTGGCAGAAGCACCTAGTTTTGGTAAGCCAATACATTTTTATGATCCGATATGCGTCGGCTCAAAGGCCTATATTAACCTTGCCCAAGAAGTCTTGGGTTACAAAATAGAAGAAAGTCTTTTAGAAATAGTGCAGGAAAAAGCGGAAAAAGACGAAACATTAAGTGCGTAAGTTGCTGTAAGCCAGGATATTATAAAAAATGGAGGAAAAAATATGCAGAAAAGAGTTTTAGGAAAAGGTCTAGATGCCCTTATCCCTAAACAAGAAAATCAAGGCGATAATAAGGAATTTAGATATATGCCGATAACAGAAATCAGAGTGGGTAACTATCAACCCCGAGAAAGAATGAAAGAAGAAGAACTTCAGGAATTAGTCGCCTCAGTTAAATCTAAAGGATTTATTCAGCCGATTGTTGTGCGTAAAACTGATTTAGGCTACGAGATTGTGGCAGGAGGAAGGCGTTTTGCCGCGGCTAAACAATTAAAGCTGGAAAAAGTTCCGGTTTTAATCAAAGAGTTTGATGACAAAGATACGCTTGTTTGTGCCATTGCCGAAAACCTTCAAAGAAAAGATCTCAACCCAATGGAAGAAGCCTTGGCTTTTAAGCGTTTGATGGATGAATTTAATTACAGTTTGGCCGAAATTGGTCAAATGGTGGGTAAAGATAAAACAACAGTTGCTAATACTTTAAGGTTATTGAAATTGCCTCAGGAGATTCAGGAAGCGTTACGGAGAGAAGTTTTAACCCGGTCGCAGGCACGAACGATTTTAAGCGTAGATAAGCTTTCGGAACAACAGAATTTATTTCACCAGATTTTACATGAAAATCTACCAGTACGCGAAATAGAAAAACGAGCCAAAAAATTTTCTAACAAAAATCTAAAAAAAGATCCGTTTTTAGAACAAGCAGAGGAGGATTTACAAAAAAGTTTGGGAACTAAAGTGCAAATTTTAAACAAAAAAAATAATCGGGGTAAAGTGGTAATTGAATATTATAGTCTGGAAGATTTGGACAGAGTTATCGAAAAGTTAAGTTAGAGAATCAGGGGAAAAGCGATTTTATAAAAAATTTTTAGGTAAAAGGAGAAGATATGGAGCAAGCAACATTAGTAATAATAAAACCAGACGGGTTAAAGAAATCTTTAACAGGAAATATTTTAACTAGGTTATCAGAAACAAAGTTGAAGATTATTGGAGCTAAAGTAGTCGCGGTAACAGAAGATTTAGGAAAAAAGCATTATAGTCATCTTCAGGACCAACCTTTTTTTGACGAATTGTTAAAATATATTACCGGAAAACTTCATGGCGAAAATAGAGTTATGCCCCTTGTTTATTGGGGGGAAAACGCGATTAATAAAGTCAGAGAAATTGCCGGAGCAACAAACCCGGAAGAAGCTAATCCGGTAACGATTCGAGGCGCTTATGGTAGAATTTTAACATCTGGTCTCTTTGAAAATGTTATTCATGCCTCAAGCAGTTCAGATGAGGCAGAAAGAGAAATAAAACTCTGGTTTTCTCCGGTTGATATATCGCGCCCGTTATATCCGGTAGAAGAAATTGAGCAACCGAGTCATAAGGAAAAGGTGTGGCGATGAGATCGATGACAGCTTATTCCTCGGCAACAAAAGGGAAAAAAGAAGAAAGCGTAAAGATAATATTAAGGTCACTTAATTATAAGTACCTGGATATTTTTGTTCATAATTTGCCGGCAGAAAATATGTTTTTAGAAGAAAAGATAAAGAAGGAAATAAAGAAAAAAGTATCACGGGGAAGAGTCGAGGTTTACGTTTTTATAAAAAAGACTAACGGCAACCTTATGATTCATGAGCATAATTTTACCAGATATTTAACGGGTATCGGTAAAATTGCTAAAAAATACAAATTAGCAAATGATTTAAAGATGAGCGATTTTTTGAATTTACCACAGGTTATTTCCTGGGAACAGTCAACTGAGGCAAAAGAAGATTATGTTATTGGGGCGCTTAAAGAAGCTTTGAAACAATTTGTAGCCTTCAAAGAGGAAGAAGGTGTAGTTATCAAAAAACAAATAGTTCAAAACATAAAAAAGATAAAGAATAACATCCAAACGATAGAAAAAACAATTCCTAAAATCAAGAACGGATTAGAAAATACGAAAGAAGATATTGCTGAAGAAATTTCATTAATGTCTTTTTACGTTGATAAGTTGACAAAAAAGATTGAAAAAAAACAAAGCGAATCTAAAGGAAAAGCTTTAGATTTTCTGACTCAGGAAATCTTGAGAGAACTTAATGCCGCCTCCAGCAAAACCAAAAACAAGGTAATCGCGGCATCAATTGTCGATTCAAAAGCTTATCTTGAGCAAATTCGAGAGCAGGCTCAAAATATTGAATAAGCGCCAAAAGTTTTAGGCGTTTTTTGCTTTTGGCTTTAGTTTCTTTTTGAGAAGCGTCTTGGAAAGTTGAGAGAGGGATTCATATTGGATGTCGCCTTTTTCAAAAAGCTTTACTTTTCCTTGTGCCAGTTTACGTTTTTTGTTAAGAATCTGTTTTAATTCCTTTTTTGGTCGTCCCATTAAAATTCCTCCTTGGAGAGTTCATAAAAGTTTAAGCTGTTTCGATCCCTCTTAGAATTATTGATGAAAACCGAAATTTGTCAAGCAAAAGAATTGGTAACGGTTTCAAAAAAAGTCATCTTCCTATTTTTAGAGTCGAAAAACAGGGTATAGTTAAACGGCAAGAGAAAATAGTTTAAGGAAAGATAAACAACGAGCAATCAGGGACAAAAAGTTTGTCGACCTATATAGATAGAGAATTTAAAAAAGAGCAATAAAACGAGAATCTAAGAAAGGCCGAACTTCCTTAAACTACTGAAAAGTAAGGAGTTCGGCATTTTTTTTAAAAGAGTTGAAAAATTAAAGCAAGCCGAGAAGTTTTTCTGAAAATAGAAAATGAACAAAAAATAGAAGAACAATATAAAAAATGTGCTCTCTGCGGCCATCTATATCAGGAGTTAGAAATGGTTATTCTGTCCTATTGGGCTTAGATTAGGATGTTTCCTTTTATTTACCAATGTAATAATCAAGATTTGACCAAGGCCTTAGCTAAAAAAAGGCAAGCGATATATGATTGTTTACATTGGTTTTTGAGTTTTTACCAATAAAGGTGGAGGTTATCTCTAAAAAAAAGAAAATGGTTACAAACCAAGGCTTAAAGCAGCTGGTAAAACGCCCAATATTAATGGTATTATCTAAGGCGTAATGATAAGTAAAATTAAATACCGGGAGGGTTTTATGAAAATTAATTTTATGCTATTTGTTTGGGTTGTTGCTGTTTCTTCAATCTGTCATCTTGGATACGGAGATGAAAATGATGGCCGGGAAGTTGTTCTTAGGCCTTTTCTTGAGAAAGATATTGTCACTGTCGGAATAGACAAAAAAAGGTACAATGGCTTAATGAGCAACCGGATGGCAAAAGAAGAGAAAAATTATCTTACGCAACGTTTAAATCATCAGGGATTTGAGCTGAATCTTCCTACGAAAGCAAGAATAAAGTCTACTAATTTTTGGGAACAAACAGTTGAGGTAGAAATATTAGATGGCCCCTATGCCGGGAAAACCGGTTGGGTATTGTATGAACAAGCTCTTGGCTATTAAACAAATTTGTGGTAATCTAATTGTGTGAAAAAAATTATCATCATACTTTTTGTAATAGCCGTTTTCCCGAGTCTGGTTTTTTGTAACCAGGCTTTTGAAGACATTTGTCTTTCGATTTGGCGTCAGGATGCTCCCGATGATCTTCATAATTTGAACTCTAAGTATACCGGAAGCTTAGTCTCCGGAAAGGCTATAGTCGTAACGGTTAAAAAAGATATTTACGGGGATGTAACGGTTTCTTTGTATACACCGCCGAAGAATGCCCGCTCAATTAAAATCGAAGCAATAATTCAGCCTGGACAATCTGCAGAAAGCGCTTTACAAATGCGTCAGGGCGATTTAGCTTATTTCTCCGGAACTTTTTCCGGTTTGTCTACGGCAGTGTCTCAAATATATATTGCTGATGCCGTTGTTACCCGCCATCACGATGTTATTATCCGTGATGATATTGATCGAATAGATTCCCGCTGATTAAGCTAAGATTTTTTCCTTTTATAATGAACAGGTATTTTTTTCTTGAGACTAAAAAGAGATATGGTGCATATTTCCAACATTAGACAGGGTTTGTTGTTTTTTTTCAGTCGGCAGCTAGGGCAAAATTTTTTTTGGATGTTTTTTTGAGTCGCGCTTAAAGAAAAATTAAACCACATGTGTTAAGTATAGCAAGCTAAAGGCTATATCACAATACGAATATCAGTAAAATTTATTGTCTAAACCATTTTTAGCATGTTATAATAAAATCAATAAGGAGGAGGAACATGGAAAAAAAACGAGCTTTTGGAATGATTTTGTCTCGAGGGGTTATTGTTGCCGGAGAAAACTCGACGGTTCTTCATGTTTCTAACCTTATGGTTGAAGAAAATATTGGAGCAGTTGTTATTATTAGAGGAGAAAAGGTTGTTGGTATTGTTAGTGAAAGGGACATTGTTCGGCGGGTCGTCCATAAGAATTTATCCAGTAAAAAAACAAAAGCGAAAGATATTATGACGACAAATGTAGTTACCGCGGAATTTAAAGACGGACTTGATAAAATTTACCAAACATTATGTAATGTGAAATTCAGGCATTTGCCAATAACTGATAACGGCGATTTAGTCGGTATGGCTTCGCAACGCGATGTTTTATATAGTCTTACCCCCAAGGGAAATTCCAGTTCGAAAACTTCCAAAAAAACTTAAGCCGATAAAGCAAAAGAAACCGTTTTTAAAGAAATTTAAGTCTTTTGTTGCATTTAACTGTTTTAATATGGTATATATTGATGCTAGTTAAAGTAGAGAGAATATCCTGGAAATTTGGTAGAACTAATAAGTAAAAGAGGGAGAAATATGCGACAAAGACGAAAAAATCCAAGAGTTAATGTTTCTTTTACTGTCGGATGTTGCCAACTTCCCAAAAAGAAATTTTTTTATACCGTAAGTAAGGATTTAAGTTTACAGGGAATAAAGCTGTTAAGTTCTTATTTTTTCCCCAAAGGCACTAAAATGAAAATACAAATTAACCTTATAGATAAAGTCTTACGCTTTATCGGTGAAGTAGTCTGGTGTAACGAAGAAAAAGGCAATAACCGCTATCTTCTGGGGTTTCAATTTGTAGCAGTAACTCAAAGCAGCCAAAAAGAGCTGAACTTGTTTTTAGAAAAAATATCTCCGGCTGTGAGTGTCAGCTAAGGTAAAAATTCAGCTAACTCCTTTTAAAAAATTTGCTATTTAAAATTTGCCTTTTGAACCGCTAAGTAGTATATTTAATGATAGTTGATGAGACTATTATTAAAGATATGAACCTTTCTAAGCATAAATCCCATTATTTTTTACTGACCCTGATAGTTTTGTTAGGAATTTCAATTTATTCCCAATCATTAAAAGCCGGTTTTCTTTGGGATGATGAAATGCTGATTAAAGATAATATTTATATTAAACATGCCTCAAATCTTGGAAAAATATTCACCCAAAAAATTGGTGCCGGAACCGGGGAAAAATACCCTTTTTATCGTCCGCTGTTACTTTTAAGTCTAATGGTTGATTACCATCTTTGGGGGTTAAATCCCGTCGGTTATCATTTAGAAACGATTCTGTTTCATGTGTTTGCCGCTCTTTGTCTGTATTGGTTTATTTTTACTCTTTTTAAGAAAAAGATTTTGTCTTTTTTGGTAAGTTTATTCTTTATGATTCATCCGATTCAAGTTGAAGATGTGGCTTACATTACCGGCCGATCAGATTCTTTAATGCTTTCTTTTCTTTTGATAGCTTTTATTTTTTATCTGAAAGTACAGCAAAAAGCCAGTCTCGGGAATTATTTTATTGCGCTGTTTTCTTTAATAGCTGCTCTTTTTTTTAAAGAAAACGCGGTAGTTTTCCCGCTTCTTTTACTTTTATACCATTTTATTTTTAAGAAAAAAATAAAACAAGAAGTTTTTTATCCCATTGGTTTTACCGTTGGGGCTTATTGCCTTTTAAGGGTTTTTTTTATGCTGCCTTCGATTTCTAAATCTAAAATAGCGATCGTTAGTAGAATTCCCGGTTTCTTTGCCGCCCTTAGCGGATACGCGAAAAATTTATTGTTTCCGGTTAATCTTCATATGGGTTATTCAAATAATTTGTTTTCTTTTAAAGACCAGCAAGTTTTATTAGGGACGGCTGTATTTTTTATCCTGCTGTTTTTCTTTGGACGTTACAGAGTAAAAAAACCAATTATCGCTTTTTCTATCGGCTGGTTTTTTATTAGCTTGATACCGGTCTCTAATATTCTTTATCCGGCATCTAGTTATATGGCTAATCGTTATCTTTATCTTCCTTCTATCGGCTGTTTTTTGCTTTTAGGGTTGTTTATTGTTTTTTTATTTAATAAAGGTGCTTCTTTCAGAGTTTTGTCGATTGTTTTGTCGTTATTTTGTTTTGGATTTTTTTCCTGGTCAACGGTTAAACATTCTTTATATTGGAGTAATCCGATAGTCTTTTATACGCATTCTTTGAAATACGCCAAAAATAATGAAATTATGCATAATAATTTAGGTAACGCTTACCGTGAGGCGGGACAATACGATAAGGCGATAAATTCCTATCTTAAAGCTATTGAAATTAATCCCAACCGTGATCAAACCTATAACAACCTGGGAGTTGTATATAAGGAGATCGGAGCATTAGAAAAAGCAATTAGTGTTTACAAAAAAGCTTTGGAAATTAATCCTTTAAATCCCAAAATTTATAATAACCTTGGCCTTATCTTTTATAGTGCCGGTAATAATAAGGATGCTGAAGATTTATTCATGAGATCGCTAAAGGTTCGCGACAATTATCCAACCGCTTATCATAATTTAGGGATTGTTTATAGCCGTTTGGGTAAGAAGGAGAAAGCGGTTGAATTTTTTGAAAAAGCGATAAATTTAGATCCCGACAATATTGTCAGTTATGCTGTTTTGGCAAATGAATATAATAGTCTTGGCTTAAATAACAAAGCAATTGCTGTTTATAAAGCCGCTATTAAGCGGGCGCCTTCTCAGCTGGAACTACATAATAATTTGGGATTGATTTACCGGTCTATTGGCGATTTTAGTTCGGCAATTGAGGCCTATAAGAGGGCTTTAAGGATAAATCCCGAACAGTCCGAAGTTTATAATAATTTGGGAGTAGCTTATGCTGATATCGGGCAAATTGATTTAGCTATAAATGCTTATCAAAAAGCTTTAGAGATAAACCCGGAATATAAAAAAATTTATAATAATTTAGGTGTTTTATTCCATAAAAATAAACAGTTAGAAAAAGCGATAGAAAGTTTTAAAAAAGCAATTGAATTTGATGAAAATTATGGCCGGGCTTATGAAAACTTAGGAACTGTTTTTCGGGAAGCGGGAAAAAAGAAAGAAGCTATTGCCTGGCTTAAAACTGGGATTAAAAAAAATCCCCAAAACGCAGGCCTTTATAACCTTTTGGGTTTATTACAATATGAGCAGGGCTTAGATAACGAGGCGGTTGTAAATTATAAGAAAGCAATCGCGATTAACGCCGAAAATGGGGATTATTACAACAATTTAGCTGTTCTTTATTTTAAAAACGGAGAACAAGAGTTGGGCGTTGATATTTTAAAACAGGCTGTCCAAAAAGGGCTAGTTGTGCCGGAGGCGGTTCTTGAGGCCTTAAAGGGCAACAAATAAAAGCCAGTGAGTATTTTTTACTGCAAAAATCTAAATGATCCGACTAGAAAGAAAATAAAATTCTTCATATTTCTTGCTATCCTTTCCGGATGCGTTTTCGCTAATACACTTAATGGTGAGTTTCTTTTTGATGATTTAGCTTTAATAACAGAAAATAGTTTGTTAAAAAACCCAAACTATTTAGGCCAGCTATTAACCAATCCGATTGGAATCGGAGCGGGTTACGATTACTCTTTTTACCGGCCGGTTTTGATGTTGAGCCTATTTTTTGATTATAATCTTTGGCGGGAAAATGTTGTCGGCTATCATATCCAGACTATTCTGATTCATCTTTTTACCGCTTATGCGGTATACTTTTTTGTTTATACGCTTTTGGCGGATAATTTGGCCGCGATGATAACCAGTTTATTGTTTCTTATTCATCCGGTTCAATGTGAGAACGTTGCTTATATTACCGGACGTTCAGGTTCTTTAGCGGCACTGTTTCTTTTAATCGGTTTTATTTTTTATTTAAAACAAATAAAAAAATCGAAATTTCTTTATACCAATGTATATATTTTTTCTTTTTTGTTAAGCATGTTGTCAAAAGAAACCGGAGTTATTTTTTTCCCTTTAATTATTTTGTATCATCTCGTTTACAAAATTAAAATAAAAATACGAACAGTTTTTGTTCTAAGCAGTATTATATCTGTTTATTATATTTGGCGGCTAATGATTTTTCCGTTAAATATTACAGCTTTTAATAAGGTTACACAAATATATCAGAGAATTCCCGGATTTTTTGTTGCCTTGAGCAGTTACTTTAAAGATTTAATTTTACCTTGGGGATTGCATCAAGGAAATATCAGTCAAATCTTTTTTTATCGGGATTATCGTGTTTTTATCGGCATTATAATCCTTTTCGTACTTATTATCGGCTGGGTTATCTTCAGAAAAATAAAATGGTTCGTATTTTTTCTCGGCTGGTTCTTTGTATCTCTTTCTCCGGTGTCGAACCTTTTTTATCCCGCCAGTTCTTATAAAATGAATCATTACCTGTATATTCCGGTTATCGGTCTTTTTGTTATTTTTTCTAAAACTTGGTTAATGATAAGAAACAAAATAAAGAAAAAATATTTGTTAGATCTGCCTTTAGGATTTTTGTTTATAGTTTTAGCCGTTTTAGCTTTTTTTAATAATCAGAATTGGGCGAATCCGGAAAAATTTTATTTAAAGCTTATTGATTCTGTTCCTTACAATTTTAAAGCCTATAATAATTTAGGCAATGTATACAAAACTGAAGGCAATAATCAAAAAGCTTTAAAGTTTTATCTCCAAGCTTTAAAAATAAATCCTAATCATGCCAAAACCTATAACAATATAGCAATGATATACTATGACCTGGGTAAATTAGATCAAGCTCGGACTTTTCAGGAAAAGGCAATAGCTCTTAATCCCGAATTTGGACAGGCTTATTACAACCTTGGTATTATTGTTTACGAACAGGGTTTTATTGAACAGGCAATTGGTTTTTATGAAAAAGCAATTGCCCTAAATCCTTATTTTTCAATGGCCCACAATAACCTTTCGATAATGTATTTTGTCACCGGACAATACGAGCTAGCCGGCAAACATTGTAAAAAAGCAATTGAGTTAAAGGCTGATGTTTCTTCGGATTATATACAAGAGCTTAAAAAAAGAGGTTTTTTAAATTAAGAGAATAGAGTTTTAAAAGTTAAGGGTAAGTGATATAATAATTTTTAACAATAAAACAAAAAAAGAAAAATGATGATTATTTTAATAATTACTGGTTTTTGTATTTTAAGTGTTGCTCCTTTTTTTCGCCCCAAAAAGTTACGGTCACGAATGATCTTTTTCTTTTTGTGGTTTTTTATTTTCGGTGAACTTTCGGCGTATTTAGGTCTTGCTTTTCAGCACAGGCTTTGGATGAAAACTTGGTATATACCACCTCTTTCCGATATAGAATATCTCGCCTTTTGGATAACAGAAACTTGTTTGGTTACTTTTATTGGATTTTTTTGTTATTTGCTTATGGAGTATCAGTTGCGAAAAGCAAAAAAAGCGACAAATAAGAAGAATGAAAGAAACTCCGGCTACGACAGTCTCTAAAATTTTTTCTTTAGGGTGTAATGGGCTAGACGTCTATCCGGTAGAGGTTGAAGTTGACACTCAGCGCGGTTTGCCGGCAGTTTCTTTGGTGGGGCTACTGCATCCTTCGGTCAAAGAAAGCAAAGATCGAGTTAAGTCGAGCATAAAAAATAGTGGGTTCAAGTTTCCTTCTCATAAGATAACGGTTAATCTGGCACCAGCAGATATAAAAAAAGAAGGAACCCAGTTTGATTTGCCAATAGCCTTAGGTGTCTTAGCCAGCAGCAACCAGGTTGAATTGGATTTAAGCTCGGCTTATATAGTCGGAGAATTATCTTTAGAGGGGCGGTTGCGGGCAACCCGAGGTATTTTTCCAATGGCTCTTCAAGCGAAAGAAGAACAGAAAAAATTTATTTTTCCGGCCGAAAATTTAAAAGAAGCTCAACTTGTTGACAATCAACAAATGTATTCGGTAGAAAGTTTACAAGAAGCGGTTAATCTTTTATCCGGGCAGATAGAAAAAAAGCCGGTTGCCTTTGACAAAAGTCTTATAACTTGCCAAGAGCAAGAAAACAGTCTGGATTTCAGTGATGTTTTAGGGCAGGGGTTTGCTCGCCGGGGTCTTGAAGTCGCGGTTTCCGGAATGCATAATGTTTTATTAATTGGTCCGCCGGGAGTAGGTAAAACTATGCTGGCGAGAAGATTACCCTCGATTCTTCCCGGCCTTAATTTTGAGGAAATGCTTGAGATAACTAAGATTTATAGTGTTAGCGGTTATCTCGACAAAAAAAACCCTTTAATAAAGACTCGTCCTTTTCGGTCTCCTCATCATACATCAAGTCATATCTCTTTGGTAGGCGGAGGAGTTAATGTTTTGCCGGGAGAGATTACTCTTGCCCATTGTGGCATTCTATTCCTTGATGAGCTGCCCGAATTTAGCCGGACATCTTTAGAGGCTTTACGTCAGCCGATGGAAGATGGGGTGATCACTATTGCCCGGGCTAAGAATCATTTGATGTATCCCTGTAATTTTCTTTTCGCTGGAGCTATGAATCCCTGTCCCTGCGGGTTCTTTGGCTCCAGGAAAAAAAGCTGCAAATGCTCCAGTTATATGATTCAAAAGTACCGTAATAAAATATCCGGCCCATTGCTGGATCGAATAGATATTCATCTTGAGCTTTTTGATACCAAAAAAGAAGATTTGTTTGAGGTAACGGAAGAAGCGGAAAAATCAGTGACAATAAAAGCCAGAGTAGAAAAAGCAAGGCTTATCCAGCAATCCCGGTTTATAAACGAGAAAATATTTTTTAATTCTCAAATGAACAGCAAGCAAATCAAAAAATATTGTAAGCTTAATAAGGATGCCGGTGATATCCTGCGAATGGCGATACAGCATTTTAATTTTAGTGCCCGGGCTTATGATAAAATTCTTAAAGTATCTAGAACCATCGCTGATTTAGCCGGACATGATTATATTTCTGCCGAAGATGTTTCTGAAGCGGTGCAATATCGAAGTCTTGACAAAGATCTCTGGATGTAACTAATTCCAATCTAAGGAGGAAAATGCGTAAATATAAAAAGCAAATAACTGTTTTGTTGATCATTCTAATCTTGCTGATAGCTATTATCGTTAAAAAACAGAGAAACCCAAAACCAAAAAGTCAGCCAAATGATTGGGAAGCTGTTATTGAACTGACAAAAGAAGAACAGCGGGCTATACACAAATTGTTGTTGTTAAGAGAGTATTATCCCCAATACAGTAATTTAGATAACGTTTCCTTTTTGCGTCAGGTCGTAAAAGAGCGTCCAAAATATAACGATGTTCTCTTAGCTGTCGAGAAACTCAGTTCGCTAAAATCCGGCAATTTCAGCTTTGAGATGAAAAAAGAGACTAAAAACTAGAAAAGTATTCTCAGCCGGGAAAACATTGTTAGATTTGGGTGCTTAGTTGATTCGTTTTTTTTACTAGTTAAGGGCTGATAAAAACCGCTTAAATAGTTGTTGATTGAAATCTAATTTATCTTTATAATAGGTTTCACTAAAAAAGAGGTAAAATGCAAAATTTAACTCATGATTTTCTGAATAATAAGGTTTTTTGGGTCACGGTACTTAGTTGGGCGGTCGCTCAAGGAATAAAAATTATAATCGGTCTTTTTCAAGAGCGGAAATTCAATTTTTATTGGCTTCTTCGTACCGGGGGAATGCCTTCGGCACATACCGCGGCCGTTGTTTCTTTGTCGGTATCTTTGGGGCGTTCGGAAGGATTTTCTTCACCGGTTTTTGCCTTAAGCGCCTTATTTGCTTTGATAACAATGTTTGATGCTCAAACCTGGCGTCGTTATATCGGCGTTCAGGCGGGAATTCTTAATCGAATTATCGAAGATTTGCATGAAAATCGAAAAATAACAGAACAAAGATTAAAAGAACTTGTTGGACATACCCCAGTTGAAGTTTTTGTTGGAGCAATTCTCGGTGCAGTTATTTCCATCTTGTTTTATAGATAATCCTGGCAAGTAAAGGTTTGTCTAAACAGTTAATAAACGATTAATTTATAGGAGAAGATTTTATGAGGCGAATTAACTTTTTTATAGGAGTTGTTGTTGTGCTTCTGGCAGTAGTCTTTTTGGTTTTTTTATTTTCGCCTAAAGGAAAAGTAAAAGAATCTCCGAAGGTTTCAAAGCATGAGTTGATTAAGCAAGCTGAAC
Organism: Candidatus Omnitrophota bacterium; assembly: GCA_028711575.1. Lineage (GTDB taxonomy): Bacteria > Omnitrophota > Gorgyraeia > Duberdicusellales > 4484-171 > JAQTSA01. Next base: position 15,549 of record JAQTSA010000002.1, read on the forward strand.
AGGCTTTAGCGGAAAATGAACCGGTAAAAGCTAAAACTTTTTATCGTCAAGTTATGGCTGAAATTGAAGATGTTCAACTGCTTGAAAAAATACGCCGACAAATAGAAACTATCAATATTGATATTATTTTTTCTAAAACTCTCGACGATTGCAGTATTATCTATGAAGTTCAAGCTAATGACATGTTAGTAAAAATCGCAAAGCGTTTTGGTACAACTGTTAATTTAATAAAAAGAGCTAATGCTTTAGATTCGGATATAATACATCCCGGAGATAAACTAAAGGTAAATACCTGTAAATTTTTTGTCGTTGTGGATAAATCACAAAACCGTCTTTATCTTCAACGAGGCAATGAAGTTATTAAAACTTACATTGTTTCAACCGGCAAAGATAATTCTTCACCGGTAGGCGACTTTACTGTGGTAAACAAACTTCAAAACCCTACATGGTTTAAAACTGGAGCGGTAATTCCTCCCAATAGCGAAGAAAATATTTTAGGAACGCGCTGGATAGGAATAGAGGCTAAAGGGTATGGTATCCATGGAACCAATGACCCGGCTAATCTTGGCAAGCAGGTAACTTTAGGGTGTGTTCGTATGGAAAATAAAGAAGTAGAAGAGCTTTACGATATTATTCCTGTAGGGTCGGAAGTAACGATAGTCGATTAGTTTAAGTTAAAGGGGTTTTTATGCAGAGATGGGACTTCGAAAAACCGATAGTAGAATTAGAAGATAAGATTGAAGAACTTAAAAAGTTTTCAGCCGAAAAAGAGGTTAATTTAAGTTCGGAGATAAAAGATTTCGAAAAAAAACTGGTAAAGTTAAAAAAAGAAGTTTATTCCAATTTAACGCCATGGCAAAAAGTTCAGATATCGCGTCATCCCCATCGGCCAACGACCTTAGATTATATTAACTTAATTTTGTCTGATTTTATTCCTATACACGGAGACCGGCTTTTTGGTGACGATAAAGCTTTAATTACTGGATTTGCAAAATTGGACGGCCGAAAAGTTGCTGTTATTGGCCATCAAAAAGGTAAAGACATCAACGAAAATATTGAAAGAAACTTCGGTTGCGCTCACCCTGAAGGTTATCGAAAAGCAATAAGAGTTATGCGTTTAGCTGAACGGTTTAACATGGCGATACTTTGTTTTATTGATACTCCTGGTGCTTATCCCGGTTTGGGAGCGGAAGAAAGAGGCCAGGCACAGGCTATTGCTGAAAACATAAGAGATATGTTTTTGATTAAAGTTCCGATTATTGTTGTCGTCATTGGAGAAGGCGGCAGCGGTGGGGCTTTGGGTATAGGAGTCGGTGATAGAGTTTTGATATTAGAATATTCTTATTATTCAGTTATTTCGCCTGAAGGTTGTGCGGCTATCCTTTGGAAAGATGCCTCTAAAAAAGAAGAAGCCTCCGCGGTTCTTAAACTTACATCAAAAGATCTTCTGTCGTTGGGGTTGATAGACGCGATTATTTCTGAACCTCAGGGGGGAGCTCACCGCCATTATCAAGAGACAGCGAATAATCTTAAACAGGCTTTGTTAGAGCAGTTGAAGAGTATTAACTGTACCGCGGAAGAATTAGTCGTCGCTCGTTACGAGAAATTCAGAAAAATCGGAGATTTTAGTGAAGGCAAGTAGCAACTGGTTTTTTCATAGTGTTTGACGATTTTTTTTCCCTCTATAGTCTGCAAAAAAAAGCCCTTTATCGAAAGTAATAGTTATATTTGTTTTTTATTTTAAAGCTAAAAACTTGAAGTCAAGAAAAGGGTTCCAAAAACCGAAGGCCTAAATTAAATATGACTGAAAACCGGTTCCTTTTTGAAAGAAGCGATTGTCCTTTCGATTAAAAAAGTGGTATTATTGAAGTGGGGGAAGATATGCTCAGGCAGCAAAAACTAAAGGCCTTTACGATCGCTGAATTAATGATTTCAACTTTAATAATTTTAATGGCTGTTTTGCCATTATACCAAATTTTTATAAGCGCTCTTCAGTTAACGGCTCAATCCCGGGAAATAGGTATAGCTACCAATGATCTGAAAGATATTTTTGAGTATATCAAAGGGTTATCTTTTCAGAATGTTACTGTTCCGAGTTCCGGAGGTTTTTCTAATGGGTCGATGATTAACAGTTCAATTATTGGCGAATTTCTTCTTGAGAATGAAACGATAACCATTTCTTTTCCTAACGGGACAAATGTTGACCCGTTGGTCGTTTCCGGAGAGTTGACTTATACCGGAAAAGATCAGCGGGTCTATACTCATAGAATGACAACGATAAGGACGAATTATTAAACTGGCGGATAGAGAAATGAAAAAAGGCTTAACGCTGATAGAAGTTTTTGTCGTTGGCTTGTTGGCAAGTCTTTTAGCTGGGATGTTGGTTCTTGCTTTGCTGCAAATGAATCAGATTCTTTCTCAGAAAAATATTCAATCAGGTTTGCAGGCGGATATTCAAACGGCGCTTGATGCTATGACAAAAGACCTTCGTCAGGCCGATTTTGCTAACATTTCAATAACGGTTGACTCACCTTTAACGAATACCGATAGTTTGCGGTATTTTTTACCTCAAGATACGACTCCCCTTGATGGGGTAGCCGATTTAGATGGTAATATGAACATTATTTGGGATTCAACAAGCAGGCTTTTCACTTATAATTTGGCCAATGGGACGCTTGAGAGACAATATGGTTCAGAGGTCGATGTTTTGGCGTCTAATCTTACCCGGATTCAATTTTTTGACCGCAACCGCGATGCTAGTTTGCACAGTAAAGAAATCAAGGTTATTATTGAAGCTAGCAAAATAGCTTTAAATCAGAGAAGTTATGCTGTCAATTCGACAACGATTATAGGTGTGCGGAACTAGAAGGAGGAACACCCTTATGAACATCATAAAAAGTAAACGTAAGGCAATGGTTTTAATCCTTTCTTTTTTTATTATTGTTATTCTTATCATTTCCGGGGGGGCCGCGATTTGGAAAGGAATTTATGAACGAAACACGACTATCCGGAACCGGTTAGAAACCGAAGCCTTGTATCTTGCTGAAGCCGCAGTAGAGCAGGTTTCCTATAACTTAGCTTATAAGGTAGCAAATTATGTTGCTGAACCGACAGGGTCTAGCGATTTTTTTAATTTATCGGATTTAACCGGAACTTTGGCAAATTATCTTTCCAGCGGCTATACTGTTCAGTACAGTTGCCGGTCTTTAGATTTAGAGCAGGCATCCGCTGACGCTTTAGGTATTTCAACTTTTAGCCGCCATTATCTTGTAACGGCGACAATTACTCATCCCGATTACGATATTTCAGTAACCGTAAATCAAACCATTGCCCGGCACAAGACCTATACCTTTCAACATGCTGTATTTTATGTTGATGATTTAGAAATGCTGCCGGGTGCGAACATGACTTTGTCCGGTAGAGTTCACAGCAATTCCAGTGTTTACGTTGGGACTCACAATACTTTTACGCTTAACACTAATTATTTTCATAGTGCCGAAGATATCTATTATCATAGAAAAGATGATGGGACAACCCTTGGCGGCAGTGTGAGAATTCTGGTTAATGGGACGACCGATTATGAATTGATGAAAAAACCGGCTGAAGTCGCTCTTGATAGCAACCGCGACGACTGGTATTCTGAGTCCCAACTTCGGTGGTTGGGTACAGTAGCCAGCAGTGAACATGGTGTAACGGCCCGGGCGGCTCCGGTGATTGAATCAATACAGCCGGACAGTTTTTTTTCAACAACAGCCCAAAACGCCGGAATGCAAATAACCCGTAACAGTGATGGAACTTATACTATTTATCATAAAGGTTCAACCATTTCTTCAACCGATTTGCCGGGCGGGACAATAACTGAGAGTAGTTTTCAGGATAACCGTGAAGGAAAAATAGTATCGGTTACTAATATTGATATTCAAAAGTTAAATCAGAGAGAGGAGTTCACTGATTTAAATAGCAACGAGTCTTATGATGCCGGAGAAAGTTATATCGACGCAAACGGTAATGGAAAATACGATCCCAGCTATTTCCCTTCGGGAGAAATTATTTATGCCACAAGAGTCGACTCTTCCAGCGCTCAGCCTAACGGGATAAGAATCGTTAATGGCAGCGAGTTGAACGGCCCAGTGACGATTGTTTCTAATAATCCGGTTTACGTACAGGGAGATTATAATAACATTAACAAAAAGGGTTCCGCTGTTATTGCTGATGCTATAAATATATTGTCGAATAATTGGAATGACGGGATAAGTAGTTTTAGTAGCCGTAACGCGACTTCTACCAGCGTTAACGCCGCGTTTATAACCGGGATAGTTCCGACTCCCGATGGTGGAGGTACTTATAGCGGCGGATTAGAAAATTATCCTCGGTTACATGAAAATTGGACGAATGATACTCTACAGATACGCGGATCTTTTGTTGAATTATGGGAAAGCGATATTGCTCAAGGCAGTTGGCTTTATGGCAGTCCGCGATATACGGCACCGGTAAGAAATTGGGATTATGATACCGGGTTTAATGACCCCAATAATTTACCGCCGTATACGCCATGCGCTGTGGAAATTGAGAGAGTAGCTTGGTCATCATCTTAATTATGTTTTTTTACTGAAAGGAGTTAAAATGGGCAGAATACTTGTTGTTGAGGATGAAATCGAAATTTTAAACCTTCTCGAAAAAGGTTTGAAACGTCACAATTTTACGATTGAGGTTTCCAGAGACGGCCGTGACGCTATAGAAAAGGTAGAAAGCTTCTCGCCGGATATAGTTATTCTTGATATAATGTTACCGGAGTTAGATGGGGTAAGCGTGTTGAAATGGATTAAAGAACGTTATCCACATGTCAAAGTTATGATGGCAACAGCCAAAGATGAAATCGAGGATATAAAAAATGGGTTTCTAAGTAAAGCCGATTACTATATAACTAAACCATATGTTTTTGAAGAAATAATTAAAGGCGTACAAATTTTACGTGAATTAAACAGCGAATAAAGTTTTTAAAACTGTTTTTATTAAGGAGGTTGACAATGATATCGTTACCATTTTTGCCGCTTAAAAGAAGAATCTGGATAGCAATATCGCTTACAACTTTTATACCGCTAATAATATTTTTGTACTATATTAATGAATATGTTTTGGAATTTCCAGCATTGGTTTGTTTGGGCTTTCTTGTTTTCCTTGGCTGGTGGATCGTGTTTGAAGTCTTTCGAACAATAACCCGGGTAAACTTATCGTCCAAAAAAGCGCTGGAAGAACTTGGCCATCAAGCCCCGGCTTTGCCGAATGAGGTAGAAAGCTTAGAATCGGTCATCAGCATGCTTTCGGTCAGAGTAAAAAACAGTTTTGAACAGTTAAAAGATTTTAGTAAACAGACTGAAGAGCTAAATAGAGAAGTTTCTAAGAAAGTTGTTGTTCTGTCGACTATTTTGCAGGCTAATGAATTGTTCTCAAAAGAAACCCCTCCGGAAGAAATTGTCCAATTCCTTTTACGGCGGCTACAGGATTCTTTAGGTATGAAATGCTGTTTTTGCGGTTTACACTCGGAGATTAGCCGACGGCTTCAAATTGTCAGCTGTAACGGAATTGATGCTGTAACGGTCGAGGATATATTCCTTGAAGCCCAAGATTATTTCAATCATTTGTCGAAAACGATTATTCTTTCTCCCGGAACACCTAACGATGTGCCTTTTGATTTTCAGGCTAAACTAATGCTGCAAAATATTGCTTTCGCTCCGATTATTTCCGACAAAAGAATTATTGGGCTAATTGGTATCGGCAATAATTCTTTCAGCGAGGCCTTCAACGAAGATGCTTTGGACGTTTTAAGCCTTTTTTCTCAAAACGTTGCTCTTATTTGGGAACATAAACGGTTGTCGATTAAAGTGGAAAATCTGGAAATTTTTGATTCTTTAACTGGACTCTATAACGAGAAATATATCAAGGCGCGACTTGAAGAAGAGATCCAACGCTCATCGGCTTATCAACGTCCTTGCGGGTTTATGGCGATGAAAATACATTTTTACCACCGTTATCAAAAAGAGCGCGGTGTTATTGAAGCAGAAAAACTTTTGAAAAAAGTGGCTAAAATCTTCAAAGAAACTTTACGGCCGATAGATATAATCGGCAGGGTAAGTGTTGATACTTTAGCGGCAATACTGATTGAACGCAATAAACGGCAATCACAAGAAGTAGCAAACGCCTTAGGCGAAAAATTAAAGCAGATATATAAGGAAGAAGTCACCTTTCTATTCTCTGTAGTAGAGAGCCCAGTTGACGGCGTAATTTCTAAGGAGTTACAACAGGCAATAAAAAAGCAATTTGAGGAGTAGTTATCAATGAGGTTTAATCGGCATGACGAAAAACCGTTAGGTGAGATTTTGATGGAAAGAGGGATTTTAACTCGCTTACAGTTAGACGAATCTTTATTAACTCAAAAAAAAGAAGGCGGTTTAATTGGCGAAATTATTGTAAATCTTGGCTTTGCTAAAGAAGAAGACATCGCTCATTGTTTTTCTCTGCAATACGGGTTTCCTTATTTACCGCTTACCAACTATGAAATATCTAAAGAGGTTGTTGAACTTATTCCTCAGAGTGTTATGAGTCATTATTGTCTTATCCCAATCGACAGGATAGAGAACACATTAACGGTAGCGATGGCAAATCCTTTAAATATTCACGCGATAGAAGATATAGAGGATTTAACTAAATGTGATATTCAGATTTTTGTAAGTACACCGTCGGATATTCGCAAACATATTGAGATGGTAAGAGAAATCTGATAAACTGCAATCAGTGTCCCACTAACGGTTTTCCACAAATACGGGGAGTTTCCCTCTAAATTTAGTAATGGGGATGAAAAACAAAAAATTTACCGAATATCTATTAGAAGAAAACTTTCTTTCTCAGGAAGAGCTTAATAAAATTCTGTTAGTTCAAAAAGAAAAAAAGGGCTCATTAGTTGAGCTTTTGATCGAATCAGGTTATATTGAAGAGCCTCAAGTTTTAAGTCTGCTTTCCCGATACCTCGGCATGCCCCCGGTTAGAGTCTTACATCTTAATATCAGCGATGAAATCCTTAAAATTATACCGGAAAACCTTGCCCGTCAGTATCAGGTGTTGCCGATTGGCCGCATAGGCAATACCGTAACGATAGCTATGGCCGACCCTTTAAATGTTTTGCTGATTGATGATTTAAAAACTTTAACTGCTTGTCAAATCAATCCGGTTATTGCGCCGTTGTCGGAAATAAAAGAAGCGATTGGCAATTATTATATGCCTAAAGCGCTTGACACGATTGAGGAAATAGTTAAAGGAAACTCGGCCGAAGGAATTGAATTCATCCAAACTAAAATAGATGATTCTTCCGAGGAACATATCCTTAATCCGATTGACGAGGCGCCGGTCATAAAATACAACAATTATATTCTTGAAAAAGCTGTAGAGGAAAGGACTTCTGACATATTGATTGAACCTTTAGAAAAGTCCGGCAGGGTCAGGTTTAGAGTTGACGGACTTTTAAAAATAGCTGAGACTTATCCTAAGAAAATGCATCCTTTTATAATTTCCCGGATTAAAGTTATGAGCAATCTTAACATAACGGAACATCGCCTGCCTCAAGACGGCCGGTTTCGCGGTAAAATCCATAATAAAGAGGTTGATTTTCGGGTTTCAGTTTTGCCTTCAAGCATGGGCGAAAAAATAGCTTTACGGGTTCTTGATAAATCGACTGCTTTTTTAGACTTAGGCCTTCTTGGGTTTGAGGAAGAAGTAGCTTTAAAAATAAAAGAGGATTCTTTAAAGCCGCATGGTTTAATTCTTGTTTGTGGGCCCACCGGGTCAGGAAAAACTACCAGTTTATATTCGATAATGAAATACATTTATTCACCGGAAAAAAACATAACAACTGTTGAAGACCCGATTGAATATCAGATGAAAGGAATAAATCAAGTTAGCATTGAACCGAGCATTGGTTTGACTTTTGCGTCTACTTTGCGGTCATTGTTGCGTCAAGATCCCGATGTGGTAATGATTGGTGAAATCCGTGACGCTGAAGCTGCCGCAATCGCTATAAAAGCGGCTTTAACCGGCCACTTAGTTTTGTCTACTTTGCATACGACAACTTCTCCGGGTTCAATTTCAAGGTTGCTTAATATGGGGATTGAACCTTTTTTGTTGTCTTCAACCTTGGTTGGCGTTTTGACTCAACGCTTAGTTCGGAGGTTATGTCCGCGCTGTAAAGAAGCTTATGAAGTGCCTTCTGTTCTCAGTGATAAATATTTTAATGGCGAAAAAATTACTCTATATCGACCTAAAGGCTGCAGCTTTTGCCAAAATTTCGGTTATAAGGGGCGGTTGGTTGAATGTGAATATCTACAAGTCGTTACCCAAGTTAAAGAACTTATTGCCAATCGGGCGACAGAACAGGTTTTAAAAAAAGAGGCCCGAAAATCCGGTATGTATACTTTACGTCAAGATGGATTGATAAAAGCAAGAAACGGTATAACTAGTCTGGAGGAAGTTTTAAGAACAACGGCTCCTGATGAGCCGTTATAAGGCTACAGTTAGAATAAAGATTTCAAAAATTTTCATGATAAAAGAAAGAATTATAAAATATATCCAAAAAAATAAAGCCATTGATAAAAGCGTCTTGCAGGAGCTCATGGCTACCAAAGATTATAAATCTTTTAAACATCTTTTAATCAGAAAAAATTTATCAACTGAAGAAGACCTTCTTTTACTTTTTTCAAAAGAATTTAAAATGCCTTTTCTTGATTTAAAGCGCTACAAAATTTCTTTTAAAAACAAAGAGTATTTACCCAAAGAAGTCGCTTTTCGATATAACGTACTTCCGATATGTAAAATTGGTAACGCCTTAACTTTAGCAACAGCCAACCCTTTAGATGTTATTACTTACGATGATATTAAAATTCTTACTTCGGTCGGTAAAGTCGATTTAGTTTTGTCGCGGGAGGATGATGTGGCTAAAGCTTTACAAACTCTTTATAAGTCTCCGGAAGAAGTTGTTTCTTTTTTAGACGATGATATATCTTTTGAGTTAAGTAAGATGGACGGCGAAGATTCGTTAGAAAATCTCGTTACCGAAAGTCAGCGCCCGCCGATTGTTCGGGCAATTGATTTAGTCATTTACAATGCTTTAAAAAAGAGAGCTTCTGATATTCATATTGAGCCTTATGAAGATGGTTTAATGGTTAAATATCGAGTCGATGGTGCTTTGTCTGAAGAGTTTAGCTTTCCTAAATCTAATCAAGCCGCGGTTATTGCCCGGCTTAAAATAATTTCGTCTTTAGATATAACTGAATCGCGCCTTCCTCAAGACGGCCGGTTCAAAGTTACTTTTCAAGATCGGGAAATTGATTTTCGGGTTTCTAGTTTGCCGATCCAATACGGTGAAAAATTTGTATTACGGGTCCTTGATAAGAAAAGGTTGTCAGTAGGTCTGAAGAATTTGGGGTTTTCTCCTAAACCGCTCGCGGTATTTGAGCAAGCCAGTAAACATCCTTTTGGGATCATTCTTGTAACTGGTCCAACCGGTTCGGGAAAATCGACAACTCTTTATTCGATAATCAATCAGATAAATACGCCGGAAAAAAATATTATTACTATAGAAGATCCGATAGAATATCAGATCGAGGGTATTACTCAGATTCAGGCTAAAGCTGAGATTGGTTTAACTTTTGCCAGTGGCCTTAGATCAGTGCTAAGGCAGTCGCCGGACATTATAATGGTCGGAGAAATTCGTGACGCTGAAACTGCTGATATCGCCGTAAAAGCGTCCTTAACCGGGGAAGTAATTCTTTCAACATTACATACAAATACGGCGGTTGGCGCGATTACTCGATTAATAGACATGGGCGTTGAGCCGTTTCTTTTAGCGTCATCGTTGGTCGCCTCTACCGCTCAGCGGTTGGTCAGACAGTTGTGTTCTCATTGTAAAGAAGCTTATACTATCGAAGAAGAAACTTTAACTAAACTGTCGTTTAGTTCTAAACAGCGGCAATTTTATCGGGCTAAAGGCTGTAGTCAATGTAATAATACCGGATATCGGGGGCGGATAGCAATTCTTGAAATTTTGATGTTAGATGATAGAATTAGAGAAATGATTGTTAATCATGCCAGTGAAGAAGAAATTATCGAGTACGCTAAAAAAGCCCAAGACTTTACCTTTTTAAGAGATGACGGGTTTTTAAAGTGCATTGATGGCGAAACTTCTTTAGAAGAAGTCCTTAGAGTTACAACTGAGTAAAAGGAGCGAAAAATGAAATCTTTTTCCTATGTCATCAAAGATAATCAGGGTCAAATCCGTAAAGGAGTGCTTGACGTTGAATCTCAGGATAAACTAATTGAGTATTTTCATAAAGAGTCTTGTGTTATTATCTCGATTAAAGAAAGGAAAAAAACAGCTCAGCGGCAACACAGCAGTCGTATCAGCGTGGATGATTTAGTTATTTTTTCCCGTCAGTTTACCACGCTGATTGAAAGCGGTATCCCGGCGGTTGAATCTTTAGCTATTCTTCAAGATCAGGTGGAAAAGCCTTATTTTAAAGCGGTTATTGCCATGATTCTAAAAGATGTCCGTGAAGGCGCCTCATTAGCTAATACTTTAAAAAAACACCCGAAAGTGTTTCCCGAAATTTACGTCAGCATGGTGGAAGCGGCTGAAGTCAGCGGGAATCTGCCGGAAATTTTAGAACGGTTATCGATCTATCTTGAAAAAAGCAGTGCTTTAAGAAAAAAAGTAGCTTCAGCCATGTATTATCCGGTCATTATTTTACTAATGGCGGGAGGAATTACAACTTTTTTAATGGTTAAAGTTATTCCGACGTTTCAGAGTATATTTGATATGTTGGGCGGAAACTTACCTTTACCAACCCAGATTCTGCTTCTTGTGTCAAATGTTTTACGTTCCTACTTTCTTATTGTGGTGATAGTTTTTATAGTTGTATCGGCTTTGTTTTTAAAATATATAAATACTGATCGGGGAAAGCGTCAGTATCACAAAACGCTTTTACGGCTGCCGATTTTAGGAAACTTAATAAGAAAAATTGCGATTGCTAAATTTGCCCGTACTTTTGCGACTTTAGTCCGAAGCGGAGTTACGGTTATAAAATGTTTAGACATAGTAGCTAAGACTTCGGGAAATAAAATTTTGGAAGAGGCAGTTATCAAAGCGAAAAAATCTATTCTTGAAGGTCAGCCGATATCTTTGCCGTTAGAAGAAAGCGGTATTTTTCCTCCGATGGTCACAAAAATGATTGCGATCGGTGAAAAGAGCGGAAAACTCGAAGAGATGCTTTCCAAAGTCGCGCAATTTTACGAAGAACAAACCGACGCGATGATTACCGGATTAAGCAGTTTGATCGAACCTCTGGTTATTGGTGTTTTAGGGGTTGTAATTGGCGGGATAGTTGTGTCTTTATTCTTGCCGATTATCAAAATAACCCAATATATCGGAACCGGGATGTAATTGGTTTTATTCTGTTTATTTGTTTTTTAGCCGTAATTAGGCCAAATGTAAAAAAAATGTAAATTTGACATTAGTTGTAATAAGTGCTATAGTTAAATTGAAGTCTTTATCTTTAACCTTTTTAGGCCCAGACTGCCGAAAAAAAGGAGGAAAAGTAGAAGGCAAAAAAAGGCCTTACAAAACAAATCGGAGGTATCGAAATGCGTAAAGGTTTTACTCTTGTTGAAATTATGATTGTTGTTGCTATTATTGCTCTTTTAGCGGCAATAGCTATTCCTAACCTTTTAAGAGCTCGAGTTTCGGCTAATGAAGCTGCGGCCGCAGCGGCGATGCATACCATAGCTGCCGCTCAAATTCAGTATCGGGCATCTAACCCGACCTATGCTTCTTTAGGAACTTTAGGTAATGCTACTCCGCCTTATATCGATTCTAGGCTTGCTGGCGGAAGCAAACAGGGCTATAACTTTACATCTGGATTTTCAACTGGCGCGAACTTTTGGGCTGCTGGTGAACCTCAAGACAATACCGCCGCGCATACGTTCTATATCGATGAGGACGGTGTTATTTGTCGTTCTTCCAATACCAGTGTTAGCGCTGAGACTTCACATTTTAACGGATCGGGCTGTCCAACGGGTTATGCTGAAGTAGAATAATCACTTAAAGCTAAACAATGAAACTTAAGGCGGTGGTTTTTAACCACCGCCTTTTTTATTGACTTGTTTGTTTTTAACAATCGGCTATAATAATTGTAGTCTGGGAAAATTAGAAAAATAAGATTATATCAAAATTTATGATTATCAAACAGAACCGATTAAAAGCAAAAGCTTTTACCTTAATAGAAATAATGCTCGTTATTACTATTTTAGTTACTTTAGCGGCGATTGCGATTCCTTCATTGCTGCGGGCTTTTGTTACATCAAAAGAAACGACGGCCATAGCCGCCTTAAAAACAATTCTCACGGCAGAAATAAAGTATCGGGCAACTAATCCGGTTTATGCCAGCTTAGAGACCTTAGGCGGTGCTAATTATCCTTACCTCGATTCCAAGCTTGGCTGCAGCACGCCGCCCTGCAAAAAACAGAACTATTTATTTAATGTTACTCCGCTGAGCGGTAACGGATTTTTTGCTGTTGCTGATCCCGAAGAGCCGGACAATTATCGCACCTTTTATATCGATGAGTCCGGCGTTATCTGTCGTTCAAATACGACTAATACCCCGGTCGCTACCGCTCATGCCAACAGTTCGTCTTGTCCCCCAGGCTATGATCAGTGCGGTCAGTAATTTATAAAAATTATAAACTGGTCAGGCCGTTGTTTTTTTTCGGTTCTATGGTAATATTGACTTATATCAATCAATAAAACTAAATGAAACGTATTATTTGTTTTCATATATTTTTGATTCTCTTAGGGTTTGCTCTTTTTGTGAGATCCTTTCCGGCGTATTTTCCTCAGTTTAAAAAACAAGCCGCTTTTGATGTTGAGTTTAAACAGCGGCAAATTGTCCGAAAACAAGTTGCTGATCGTTACCCGGACTATAACGCGGCGATTAAAGATAAAATTATTTCTAAAATTGTATCTCAAGACCAAAAAGATAAAGTTTTTTTTAATGCCCAAATAGAAAAAGAGTATGATTCGCTAAAAGCTAAATATCAAGACGAAAAAGGCTTAAGTTATTTTTTAGAAGTTGACCCTTATTGCCGATTGCGTCATACCCGGCTTATTTTGGAGAATGGTTACCCGGGCAACAAAAAAGATGATAAAAATATTTATGATACTTTTATGCTTGCTCCGAAAGGAGAACCGGTTCAGCCCCATCGGTTTCTGTATTATTTTTCGGCATACTTTTATAAATTGGTTACGATTTTTTCTCCCGGCCTTTCTTTAGATACTTTTCTTTTTTATTTTCCCTTATTTCTTTTGGCTGTTTTTTTAATAGCCTTCTACTTTTTTTGCGTGACATTTTTTTCTGAGGTCACTGCTGTTTTAGCGGTATTTTTTGTAAGTACACCAACAGTTTTTATCTTACGTAGTTCGGCCGGATGGTTCGATACTGACATCCTAAACTTATTGTTGCCGTTAACGGTTATCTGGTGTTTAGGCCTTGCTGTCAGAGCCGACCGACTGGCCAAATCTACTTTATTTGCGGCTTTAGCCGGTTTTTTTCTTTCGATATTTGCTTACCACTGGGTTGGTTGGTGGTTTATCATGTTGGTTAGTTTCGGTTTTTTTGTTTTTGCAATTAGCAACCTGATCTCATTGCATTATAAGGACCGGGCTGAATTGTTAAGAAAAATAAGGCCTTATCTTTTTTCTTTACTGGTGTTTCTGCTTTCCAGCCTTGGGTTTTGTCTTTGGATAGCTGGATTTGAGCCTTTTAGTTTTGCCTATAGCTCGCTTCAACAAAACTTTGGTCTGGGCAAATCGATGACTCCATCAATTTGGCCTTTAGTAGAATATACGGTCTCAGAATTAAAACAAGGCAATCCCTTAAATGTGGTTATTCATCTTGGTTTTGATCTTCCGATGGTTGTTTTGGCTCTTTTTAGCACTTTGTTTGTTTTTATAAAAGAGAAACGTACCCATCGATCGGACGTTGTTGTTCTTTTGCTGTGTTGGCTCTTTTTTATGGCTTTTGCTTTTCTAAAAGGTGTGCGTTTTTCTTTGTTTCTCATTGTGCCTTTAGCGGTATTTCTAGCTTACACTATCGAATCCGTTGGCCAGGTCTTAATTGATCGGTTTAAGCATAAAATATCGCCAAAGCTTACCGCGGTGATTAGTTTAATTTTTCTTCTTGTTGTTTTTAGGATGATTTTTCCTGTAGCTAAAAACTCAATCCAAAATAGCTATTCTTTGATCCCGATGATGAACGATACTTTAGCTGGAGTGATGAATGAAATTAGAGAAAAAACCCCCTCAAACAGTATCATCAATTCCTGGTGGGATTACGGAAACTGGTTTAAAGAAATCGCTCGGCGGAGAACGATAGTCGATCCCCAAATACAAAATCGTCCGATAACTTATTGGATGGCCAGGGTCATTGTTTCCAGCGATGAAGAAGAAGCTATCAGGGTATTGAGAATGATAAATAATTCTTCTGATTTATTGTTTGACCGGATTAACAAATTTTTTGGTGACGAATTTAAAACAATAGCTTTTTTAAGCCGGTTAATCAAAGAGCCGTATTCCGCGGCAAAGAAAACTGTCGTTGAATATTCTTTGCCGCCGGAGATTGCCCGCGACATTCTGGATAACCTGTTTATAAAAGAACCGGCTCCAGCTTATTTTGTTGTTGATAAAAAAATGATCGGGTTTATGTCGAACATCTCTTTTTTAGGAAACTGGAATTTCCCTAAAGTCTACGTAATTAAACACCTTAACCAGCCAAAAGATACGGTTTTAAATTATTTGAAAGACGTCTTTGGTTTATCTTTTGCTGATGCTGAGTCCCTTTACAATGAAGTAATCTTTTCTACGACAAAAAGGGAGGAAAGTGAGGTTCTTTCAAAACGGGTTTTTTTTGTTTTACCGCTTTCCGATGGCGAGGTTTCAGAACAAACAATTTACTTTGATAACAGCGTTGTTTTTGATTTAAATAAAATCGAGGCAAGAAAGTATTTTGAGGCCGGTAGCCTTTGGCGAAAGTTTGGATTTGTATATTTTTATGACGGAAATACCGTTTCTTTTTCTAAGTCTAAGCAAGAAGAACCGAAAGAAAAACAAGTTAACCTTCAGAATGCTGAAATTCCTTTAAAATCCGGGGTGCTGATTATTAAAGAAAAAGATGCTTTTAAATGCGTAGGGCTTTCTGATGAGCAACTGGCTAATAGTATTTTTAGCCGAATGTTTTTTTTAAATGGTAAAACCCTAAAATATTTTGTGCCGGTTATCGGCGATCAGGAAACCGGCACAATAGTTTTTAAAATTGAGTGGCCTAAATCGGAAGACTTATAATCTTTTGAGGATTTGTTGACAACTGTGATATCTAGTATAATATTATAGGTAGAGAAACGAAAACAAAATTAAAGTTTTAAAATAATGAAAGGCCAGGCAAGAAGTTTCTTAGTAAAAGAAAGAAAACTTAAGGCTCAACTCTCTTTGGGGTTCACTTTGGTTGAGATAATGATTGTTATCGCAATTATTATTATCTTAGCCGCCGCCTTGCTGCCGAACATTCTTCGGGCCCAAATCATATCAAATGAGGCAACTGCCATAAGCAATTTGCGCGGAACGTTTACCGTTTTACAGATATATTATAATGACCATAACCGTTCTTTTCCCCAGGAATTTTCTGATCTTAGCGGATATATAAGTCAGAAACTGATTTCCGGTGAAAAATCAGGATATTTATTCAATTATACTCGGGATAGTGCCGATGAATTTCATCTGAATGCTAATCCCCGGACACATAAACGAACCGGCGAAAAATATTTTTATTTAGATGAAACCGGTATAATGCGTTATGATTTAACGCAGGAAGCTGACGAGAATGATAACATTACCGAATAGTAAGATCAGCACAAAAAAAAGTTTTGTTGCTATTAATTTAGGCAACAACAGCGTAAAAGGGGTAGTAGTTTCGGCTAATAAAATTGTTGATTATTTTATTGAAAAAAAAGATGATCTACCTGTATTGTTAAAAGATATTTGGAGTAAAAAACGAAACCTTCCTGAAAAAGTTAAAATTTCCCTAAAAGATCCGGCAACTTTGATCCGATATTTTAATTTTCCTAAGTTAGACAAAAAAAAGATGCGGGCCGCGCTTTTTTTTGAGCTTAACAAACATATTCCTTTTTTACCGCAGGAAGTTTATTTTGATTATGCGATTTTAGAAGAGGCGTCTCCACGGGAAGTTTTTTTACTGCTTGCTGTCGCTAAGAAACAGTTTATTGATGCAATTGTCAGCGCTTTCCAAAACCAAGGTTTAAAAATTATAGATATTAATTTAGATAGTGTTTGTCTGGCGAATCTTTTCTTAAAAGTATATAAAGAAGAAAAGAATAAAAACAGCGCTATTTTAGACATTGGGCATAGTTGCTCTAGTTTAAGCATTTTAAAAGATGGCTTGCCTTTTGTAACTCGGGATTTAGAGTTTAATGGCAGTGATGCTTTTTCAACTTTATCGCATATGAAAGCTCTGCCGCTGAAAGAAATAGAAGCCTGGGTCGAATCTCCTGAAAATTCCGGCGAATTTTTATCGTTGATCCAATACAGCATTTCTAATTTAGCCAAAGAAATAAAAAATTCTTTTGACTACTTTGAATTAAATAAGGGTGAAAGGGTACAAACACTTTATCTTACAGGAGGGTTGGCTAATCTCGCGGAGCTTAATGAGGTTTTTAGTGAATCTTTAGGGCTTGAGGTTAAGACTTTGGGAGATTTTTCAAAACTTAATCTGAGTTTACCAGACGCCGAGTTTGATAAGGTTAAAAACGGTTTAGCTGTTTCTCTGGGCTTGTCGTTGTAACTTAAAGAATTAAAAAAATGGAAAAAATAAAAATCAATCTTAATCCAAGCAAGGAAGAAAAGCTGGAACTATTTTTTGATAAAGCGGTCGAGACTAATCCTTCCTTAATTATGGTTATTATAGTTATGGCGGCTATAACTTTAGTTTTACAAATGATAGTATTTTCTAAAGGCGCCCGTTACCGGGCTTTAGCCCGGGAGTGGAAACAATGGGAAAGTAAATATCAGGCTGTAACCGAATTAAAAAACGAAATGATTAAATTAGAGCAGAATAAAAAAATGGTTGAGGGCGGTCTTGTGCCAGTGAATGTTTCTAAACTGTTGGAAGCGGTTTACGTGTCTTTGCCGAGCAATATCTGGTTTGATATTTTGGAGTATCGGCCTCAGAAATTTTATATTAAAGGTAAAGTCGTTAAAATGCAGGAAGATGCCATGGTTTCTTTGGGGGATAAATTTATTAAACCTCTGAAAGAACAAAAAGCTTTTACCGATCTTTTTAAAGAAATAAATATAAAAAATACCCATAAAACGCTGTATCGCGGCGTTGATGTTTTGGAGTTTGAAATAGAATGTCTAAATTAAACCGATTATTAGAAAAAGAAAGAATTGTCTTTATCGTTTTAGCTTTGATTTGTTTGTTTGGTATTTTTTTTGTTTTACCGGTAAGTTTTACGAACGCTTTTCGGATTGGTAAAGCTAAAGTGGGAGTAAACGATAAGTTAAATCAAGTTAAGGCTTTTTGGCCACAAAAAGATCAGTACCACAAAAACATTAAATCTTTAACGGAAGAGATTGATTCTGTTCAATCAAAAATAATTGAATCTCAGCAAGAACCTGAATTTTTGTCATTTGTGTCATCTAAAAGTAAAGAGTTTAATATTGATATAGAAATTCTTCAGCCCCTAAGCCAGACTTTCTATATAAATTTAGGTGATAAAGTCTTAAATTATTTTCCAGTAAAGATAAAAGCCAAGGGTAGTTATCATGATTTGCAAAAATTTATTGATTATGTTCAGAACAGCCGGTATTTTATGGAAATAAAAGAGTTAAAGTTGTCTTTTCAAGGAACACATAATACTATTGAGATTTTGTTATGCGGTGTAATTCAAAACAAAAAAGAGCAGTAGTTATCGGGGTTTTTTTATTAACCGGAATCTTTTTGACTTTGGCTGATAAATCCCATAGCCAAGGCCAGCGAGATCCGATGAGTCCTTTAGTTTCGATTAATGGACAAATACTTATTGCTATTGATGATGGGCCCAGCGACCTTATTCTACAGGGAATACTCTATTCACCAGACTCGGCTTCGGTTATTATAAGCGGCGAAATCCTAAAAGAAAATGATAAAATTTACGATTATCTGGTAGAAAAAATAAGTGAAAAACAAGTCATTTTAGTTAATGATAATGAAAAAATAGTTTTAAAATTGGAGGAAGAATGAAGCTACTATCTCGTTTGTTTTTTATTTCGGTTTTTATTCTAGTCTTTGTGTCCGGGGAAGTTTTTTCACAGTCGGAAAATGTTATTTCAGCAATTAAATTTAAAGACGCGGATATTAATATTGTTCTGCAGTCTATAGCGGAAAAAGCTGTCAAAGGCGGTAAAAAAGTCAACATTGTAACTAGTCCCAATGTTCACGGTTTAGTTAGTGTAAATTTAGAAAGTGTTGATTGGCAAACAGCTATGAAAGTAATTTTAAAAGCTTATGATTATGGTTATGAATGGGTTGGCGAGAATATTGTTCTTGTCGCGCCATTAGATGAACTGGCGGATAAAAGGAAAAAATCAGCTTTGGCAAAAGAAGCGGAACCGTTAGAAACTAAAACGTTTATTTTGAGTTTTGCTAAGGTCGCTGATTTACAGGGATCAATCGCTAGTTTGTTGACTGAGCGCGGCCGATTAACTTCAGATTCAAGGGCGAACGCTTTAGTCGTAGTTGATACTCAGTCAAGCCTGGAAGTTGTCGAAAAAGCTATCAGAAATTTGGATACAATTACTCCTCAGGTTTTAGTTGAAGCGAAGATTGTGGAAACAAACCTTAATAAATCAGAAAATTTGGGAATCAAATGGAACTTAAAGGTTTCGGCTTCCGGATCAAAGCGTCCGACGACTTGGCCGTTTACCTCTGAGGTTAAAGGAACCGGTTCAAAAATGTTTCCGGTAATCCAAACGCCAAGCGAGTTGGAAAGGGTTAATACTACCGAGACCAATGCTTCAGGGGACTCGGTTACTTCTTCAGAAGAACGAGTTTGGAATAAGTTAGCTCCAGGTTTCCCGGCAGTAAGCGCGGATGAATTTACTTTTGGAACTTTAGATTTTTCCCAAATGCAAGTTGTTTTAGAAGCTTTAGCTGCCCGTTCGGGAACGGAAATTGTATCTAACCCTAAAATAACAACTCTTGATAATAGCCCGGCGTCGATTAAAGTTGCGACTGAATGGCCGATACCAAGATACACCTATAATAAAGAGACTGGAACCTATGAGATTACTGGTTTTGAGTATAAACCGATAGGCGTAACTTTAAATGTCCTGCCTCAGATTAATCAGGAAGGATATATTACCATGGATATTCGTCCCGAGGTAAGTGAGATTATCGGTGAAGTAGCTTTTGGCGGCACGGCGAGTTTGCCTTTAGTTAATACTCAGACTACAGCTACCAAAGTTATGGTAAAAAATGGTGAAACCCTTGTTATTGGCGGGTTAATAAAAGATAAAAAGGGTGATAATTATCAAAAGATACCGATTTTAGGGGATATTCCCTTTTTAGGTAGAATTTTTAAGTATAAGAGTAAAACTGGCGAGAAGAAGGACCTTTTAATTTTTATAACGCCGAAGATTATTACACCTAAGCGGGAGTAGACAATGACTACTGATTTTTCCGGGTTAAAACAGGCACCGTTTAATATTACCTGTAATCCTAATCTTTTTTTTGAGAGCGTTTCCCACAAAGAGGCTTATGCTGCCCTTTTGTACGGTATTCAGTGCAAAAAAGGAATTATTATGATTACCGGAGAAGTTGGCACCGGGAAAACCACCCTTTGTAAGGTTTTACTTGAAAGACTTGACTCAAAAACAAAAACTTCTTTGATCTTAAATCCCTGTTTCAATGAAAGCGAATTGTTACGGGCAATTATTGAGGATTTTGGTATTGCCGATGTAAAGAGAAGCCGGCTTCAAATGATAAACCAGCTAAACTCCTTTTTAGTTGAAAGCAGCGCTGGTTCGGGTAACGCTGTGCTGATTATTGATGAAGCTCAAAATCTTTCTGATCGTCAGCTTGAACAAATAAGGCTTCTTTCTAACCTCGAAACTTATCAGCATAAATTATTGCAAATAGTTTTGGTAGGTCAGCCGGAGTTAGTTGATAAACTTAAAAAACCAAATTTGCGTCAGATCCGCCAAAGAATATTTGTTAAGTATAATTTGTCTCCTTTAAGCCGGAGTGAGATTGAAGAATATGTTAATATTCGGCTCCAGCAAACAGAAAACAAAAATATAATGTTTTATCCGGAAAGTTACGATATTATTTATAATTTTTCTCAAGGTATCCCAAGGCTGATTAATATGATTTGCGACCGGGCTTTACTTTTTGGTTTTGTTAAGGAGACTGATATTCTTGATAAAGCGGTTTTAGAATCTTGTCTTAAAGAGTTAATCTAGAAAAAAGAAAAAATAAGAAATAAGAAGGAAGGGTTTATGAGTATCATTTACGAAGCCTTAAAAAAACTGGAATTGAAAAAACCAACAAAAGGATTAAAGGTAAATAACCGAACCCGGGCCTTTCAAATGCCCTATAAGACTAATTATTTTGCGGTTGTAATCATTGTGTTTATATCTTTAGGGTTTTTGTTTTGGTTTAATAAATTTTCCGATAGCCTTTTGGGTTCCCAAAAAATTGCGACGAGCCCAGTTAATGCTCTTTCCGGGGGGCTTAAACAATCGGATAGTAGAAGTTTGACCCGCTTTGCTAAAAGCAATGAAGCCGGATTTAAAGTTGAGAAAACCTGGCCGCTGACCCGCCAGGATATTAAAGAGAGCTTTAGCGATGATATTTATCAGCTTCAGGGAATCCTTTATACTGAAGACAAGCCGTTTGCCTTTATTAATGGGCGAAAAGTAAATGTAGGTGATTGGGTAAATAATGCTCGAGTCGATAAAATTACAGTTAATGGAGTTGAACTTGTTTCCGGAAACGACAGCTTTGTTTTAGGGCTAAATTACAGCGACTGATATTATTTATTCTTTAATTGAAACAAATAAGAGGAGGTTTTAAGATGAAAACAGATTATCAATTAGGGGAAGATATTTTCTTAGCTTGCGGAACTTTTTTTGTTTTAGCCGCGGCGATTATGAAGCTTTTTGATTTTAAAATTAATTTAGGATTATCAATTGCCGACGCTAAAACAGTTGCTATTATTGGCGCGATATGTATTTTATTAAATATTGCTTTAAATGTGCAAGAGCTAACCCGTAAGTAACCGAACTAAGTAGAATTACCCTCTCGTTTATTCTTTTCTTAGAGCCGTTTTTTCTGTAGAAATAGGAATCGTTCTATAGTGGCTGATTAAACCAAAAATTTATGGACGACTTGAAGTCATATAGTCTGGGAGAACTAAAGGCTTATTTGAAAAGCCAAAATTTCGCGGCTTTTCGCGCTGAGCAGATTTTTTATTGGATATACGCCAAAAAAGTCTGCGGCTTTGATTCAATGACCAATTTACCTAAAGATTTAAGGGATCATTTTAAGTCCAAATTTTATTTATCCGATATAAGTCTTAACGAACGGCAAATTTCCCAAGACGGAACCGAGAAATTCAGTTTTCAACTTAATGATAAAAATCTCATTGAAAGTGTGGTAATTGCTGATAAATTAAGAAATACCTTGTGTATCTCAACCCAGGCCGGCTGCCGATTTTCGTGCCGATTTTGTTTAAGCGGTAAAACAGGTTTCATACGGAATTTATCGGTTAGTGAAATAATTAACCAATATCTTCTCGTCAATCGGTTTATTGCGCCCAAAAAGATAACCAATATAGTTTTTATGGGAATGGGAGAACCTTTAGATAATTTCGAAAATGCTGTTAAAGCTATAACTATTTTAACTGACCCCAAAGCGATAGCCTTTAGTAAAAGAAAAATAACGATATCTACCTGCGGGCTTATACCCGAAATACAAGCTATGAAAAAGCTCGATTTAGGTGTTAAATTATCGATTTCACTTCATTCAGCCGATAATGATTTAAGAGAAAAAATAATGCCGGTTAACAAAAAGTATCCGCTTAAAGAATTGATTCAAGCTTTAAAAAAACTTAAGCCCGAGCGAGATGGGTTAACTTTTGAATATTTATTGTTATCAATTAACACTAGAGTTGAGGACGCTGAAAAATTGGCGAAACTCTTAAAAGGAATAAAATCTAAGGTCAATCTGATCCCATATAACGGGTCGAACTTTCAGTTTAAAGCCCCTGAACCTGAGGATTTAGAACTTTTCACTCAGACACTAAAAAAAAGAGGCGTTTTCTTTACTGTGCGAAAATCGAAAGGTCAAGATATAAGTGCCGCTTGCGGTCAATTAGCGGTTTATAGGAAAGAAAAGGCTAAATAAGTGAAACATTATTCAAAGCCAACTATAAGATTTATCTTATTCGTTGCTGTATTTGTCGGTTTGGTTTTTATCGGCAAAATTTTTTCGGTTGATACCCAAAATCTTTATAGTTACCTGGATAATATACCTAAACTTTACTCCTCGTTATTCTTTTTGTTTTTTTATGTTGTGGGAACTTTTTTTATATGGTACTTAAAAGACCCATTAAAAATTATTGGTGCTCTCTGTTTTGGCGCCTACCTTAGTACCGGACTTATTTACTTAGCCGAAATAATTAATGCTTCGATTTTCTTTTTTTTCAGTTATAAACTCGGAAAGGATTTTGTCGCTAAAAAAATAAAAGGAAAATTTTCAAAATTATATGAAAAACTGGGAAATTTAGATTTTAAATGGATATTCCTTTTACGGGTTATACCCTTGATTCCTTATCGAGTCCTTGATTTAAGTTTTGGTTTAAGCCGGGTTCCTTTCCGGAAATACATTATTGTTGTTTTGCTGGGGTCTTTGCCGCGGATTTTTTTCCATCAATTTCCTTTAGCGCTGCTGCGTGATTTTTCGTTTAAGGAACTATCTGAAAAAATAAATAGTAATCCCTTTGAGATAATCCCGCTTTTATACCAAAAAATGTCTGAATATTTTTTGAGTCATCCTTTAATTCATTTATGGTTTTTTCTTTATGTCGTTTTTGCCTTTTTTGTGATAATAAAGTTTAGAAAGCATATAAAGTGAGGATAAGCCGCATTCAACAGTCGGATTATTTAAAAAACGGGTTTTGGGCGCCTTTGGAGAAATATGTTTCTTTTTATACTTTATTCGGTATAATTGGATTCTAACATAAAAGGAAGGTTTAAAATGGATGATACGATATATAAACTCCCAAGAGAATTTCTGGCTCGGATAAAAATTCTCTACCCGGACAAATATCAAAAAATTTGTAGTACTTTTTTAAAAAAAAAGCTAACCGCTTTCAGAATCAATTATCTTAAAACCGATATCCATTCATTACGAAAAGAACTTGTAAATACTAGAATTAAGTTTCAGGAATTAACTTTCCCCAAAGGTTCTTTTCTCTTAAAATCGGAATTAAGAATGTTACAAAAAACTGAGTTATATCTGCAAGGGAAAATCTTTGTCCAAAATGTTTCTAGTATGCTTGTTCCTCTGGTGCTTGGCCCTGAGGGTAAGGATTTAATTTGCGACCTTTGTTCGGCGCCAGGCTCTAAAACCAGCCAAATCGCCTCAATTGCTCCGGACTCAACGATTATGGCGATTGAGAAAAATAGAGGGCGGTATTATAAACTTTTAGCTAACTTAAAACAACAGGGTGTAGAAAACGTCAAAGCTTTTGTTTTAGACGGTATATGGATACGCAAAAAGTTTCCCGAAACATTTGATAAGATTCTGGTCGATGCACCTTGTTCAGC
This sequence comes from Candidatus Omnitrophota bacterium, assembly GCA_028711575.1. GTDB lineage: Bacteria > Omnitrophota > Gorgyraeia > Duberdicusellales > 4484-171 > JAQTSA01. Next base: position 39,526 of record JAQTSA010000002.1, read on the forward strand.
CGAAGGTCTTTTTAATGTTAACAATCCTAGGAGTTATAGCTATTGGAAACCGCGAAAAATCAAAGAGGCGGTGAGCAAACAAAAACAGCTTCTAAATGCCGCTTTTTATGCTTTAAAGCCGGGTGGCGAAATTGTGTATTCAACCTGTACTTTTGCTCCTGAAGAAAATGAAGTTATGCTTGATTGGTTTGTCGATAAATTTAAAGATAAGTTAAAAGTTTTGCCGATACATTTACCGCTGAGCAATGCGATAGAAGGAAAAAGGTTATGGAAGGGGAAAAAGCTCCTACCAGAAGTGAAACTGTCACGGCGGATTATTCCCAACGAATATATGGAAGCTTTTTTTATCGCTAAGGTAAAGAAGATATCAGATTAAGTTGTATTTAACTAAATAAAAAAGGCGCGGTTGTTTAAAACCGCGCCTTTTTTATTTTTACAATTTAGACTTAGAGCATTTCTTTTAGATCTTTAGAAGCTCGAAAAGCAACTTTTTTCTTAGCAGGAATTTTAATTGTTTCACCAGTTTTAGGGTTACGGCCGGTTCGTGCTTTTGTTTGTTTTACCTTGAATGTTCCAAAGCCAGAAATAGCAACATCATCTTTCTTCTTTAAAGATACTTTAATAGCATTAAAAACTGTTTCGACTGCCATTTGAGCTTCTTTCTTTGTACTTGTGTTTTCTGCGACTGCTTCAATTAGCTGAGCTTTATTCATTGAGACACCTCCTTTTTTGTTGAGCAATTAAACCAATGGGTTAACCTTTACATTGGCGGCCATAAGTTTAAACGCTAAACGGTTCAAATTGCGAAAAAGCTAATATTTTCAACCCTTTTTACTATTTTATAACCCAAAAAGGTGTTGTCAAGATATTTTAAAACAATTATAATAGAAAGATGATAATTACTTTCCAGGATTTTGATAAAATAAAAAAAGCCAGTAACGGTAAGCAATTTTCTTTAAAAGTTGATTTCGGTTTAAAAGAAGTGCTAGTTGTCAAAGAAGGCCGAATAGCTACGATCGATTCAAGTTTCAGTTTAGATCTATCGGAAAAAATAAAAGATAATTTTTGTTATGCTCTTGATGAACAAGGACTTAGAAAAATAGCTTATTTTTCAGAAAAGACTAATCGTTATTACAAATTAACTCCGACAGATGATTGGCCAACACTTTCGATTGGTTCGGTCCCAATGCATCGGCTTCGGTCCGCTCGTTATGATGCTCAAGCCAAAATTGATTTAATCAAACCTTACGGAGAGGTTTTGGATACCTGTATGGGGCTTGGTTATACGAGTATCCTCGCTGCGAGAACCGCTTCTTGGGTCAGAACTTTTGAGATTGATGAAACAGTTTTTCTTGTTGCTAAAGAAAACCCTTGCTCCAAAGATCTTTTTTTGCAAGCAAACATCGAGATAAAGTTAGAGGATATTTCTTTGGCTATACAAAATATTAAAACTGAAAGTATTGACTGTATTATTCATGACCCGCCGACATTTAAATTATCACCGGTGCTCTTTAATGATAGATTTTATCAACAGCTTTTCCGGGTATTAAAAAAAAGCGGCCGAATGATACATTATACTCCTCTGTATAAAATAAAGTCAGGTTTTGATTTTCCTTCAAAAGTTAAACAACGGCTTAAAAGGATAAAGTTTGATGTTAGCGCCTTTTATCCTATTCCCAGCGCGTTTATCTGCCGGAAATAATTGAAAATTTTAAATAAGATTAATATCAATTGATAGGTTTTTTGCTGGAATCTTTGTGATTTCGGATCGGGTTAATATAATTTTGTTGTTTTGGAGATCAATCGCTTTTCCGTTTAAGGTGATTGCTGTTACTGATAATGTTTTTGATGTTTTGGATTTAGGGGATTTATGAAAAGTGATGGTAAGTAGTTTTTGACAGTAATTGAAAGTAACCGAGATTGTGGATGTTGTGAAATTTTTAGAATTTATCCGCGGGGAAATTTGTAAATCGCCAAAGACAAATTCTATTCCCAAAACTTTTTCAAAAAGAGTATAGATATACCAACTTGCTGAACCAGTAAGGTAAAGATAAAGCCCGCGGCCGTCGCTGTTAAAATATTCCGGTATGATAGGATAGGTTTTTGCTGTTTTTGAGGAAGCCATTTGGTAAATGGAATTAAAGATCTCATAGCCTTGTTCATTAAAATCCCTTTTATAAAGGGCATAGGCTAGTAATATGCTCATATGATTAAAAAAAGCTCCATTTTCTTTGTCTCCGTAAGCAAAGCCAAAAGCCCGGCCTAAATTAAGGCAATTTTTACCGAAATCGGTATTCAGCCGAATACCGGATAATTTTTTGTCGATTAAATGTTTTTTTAATGATTTCCAAACAGACTTTATTTGGTCTTTCGTGGCAGCTTCGCTGAAAATCGGGAAAACTTGGGATGGCAAAAGAAGAGAAACTTTGTTGTTAAATTTACCCTCAACACGACGGGAGTGATTATCGTAGTAACCGTTGAAAAAGCCTTCTTTAAGCCATTCTTTTTTTGTCAGCCAATTAAAAGAGTGGTTAGCTTTTCTTGATAGATCTGAGATCAAGTCATCAATCGCAACCTTTTTTTGATCCCCGGAAAAATTATTTTGTTGGGCAAAATACTCATCCAATAAAGCTCTTCGTGCTTTGTAATTGTTATAATCTATCGGGTTTTTCAGTGAATCAAAAAGAGTGAATAATCCTTTGGCTAGGAGTACCGATGAAGAAACCGCTTTTAAACGAGTAAGCAATGAACATAAATCTAATAAGTTATGGGCATACATAAAACTAAAAGTAACGCTTTCACCTTTGTCAGCAGCCATGTCGAGGCCGTCATTCCAGTCGGCATTTTCTAAAAGGGTGCAGTTGTGGCGGCCGACGTTAAAAAATTGAACAACGTTTTGGATTAAGAGATGCTCTAGCAATGACCCATGATAGATTTTATTTTGGTTTGTTCTTAAATAATTGTCCGGATGTTTTCCTTTTTGATTGATTTCTTTCCCTCGTCTGAATTGGTGGTCTTGGAAGTAAGGAATATTTTTTTCTAAGATTTTTATATCGCCGGTGCGGTGAATATATAACTTTAAAGTTAAATAGGGCCAAACACCGTGGTCCATCCATACTCGGCTTATCTGGTTACGGTCGGCAATGAAGTCACCTTTTTTTGTTATTATCGTAGCGTTTGAGCCATCGATTCTTACTCCCTGAAAACTTTTTAATATTAGCTTTTTCGCGTCTTTTTCTTCGGTAAACAAGAGAGTTAAGGCATCCTGCCAGAGATCCCGCCAGCCTCGGCCGCCTTTGCCATAATCAAAGTGGGGCAGGAAAGAATTTCCGAATAGTTTTCGTA
>JAQTSA010000073.1 GCA_028711575.1 Candidatus Omnitrophota bacterium
TTATAGTATGTCTTTTTTCAATCTTTAAAACTATTTCGATTTTACTAGAACTTCATCGTCCAATCCAACTGAACCAGGCGTAAAGGATTACTTGTTCCTTCAATTGTGTTCATCCAGTAAGCATCGAGAGCAATCGCGGTATTTTTGCTTAAACCGTACTCTAAAATAACTTCACTGCCCTTGATACCAGTTTTACCGTCATAAGAATCAGAATCAGAAAAAGTATCAAGCCAAGCGTCTTTTTCAAGCCTTCGATACAAATAAGTTAAATTCCAGTCGTTTGCCTTTGAGACTTTTGCCGCTCCCAACTTTACACCTACGGCATAACCGGTATCATTTTTGGCAGCGTCAGGATTAACAACGTAATCACCAACGACTGAAGCGCTAGGGATAAATCCGCCAAACGGTTCATTGACACTCAAATCAAAGCTGGCAACCGGACAGCTGTAATCATACTTTAAAACCGCGTTTTGAGTTGTGTTTGTAGATTTGCTATTGTCTAAAAGATGATCTTTTACGCTGTTAAAACCATAATATGCTAAAGCTATTTTAAGATTAGCTTTTTTATCGGCAAAACCATACTCAAAACCGGGCTGAATAACCCACATTAAGGGATCAGAACTGTCACTACCGGATTCATCCAAAATCCAAAAACCGGCATTAGTGATGAACTTTAAATATTCGTCACTCCCTAACAAACTGTGTTTTTTAAAAAACTGTAACGATAGACCTTCAGGGTGAATATCGGAATCCCATAAAAGGTCAGTCGGCCTAAATATAAGTTTTTTAATCTCATTAAGTTTACCAGCCGAGACATTCAACCAAGGAGCAGCCGCCCAATCAGCATAAGCATAATCCAAACGAATATCCGGTGTTTCAAAAGTATTATCCAAAGTTTCATTAGTTGAACGGGGATCTGTACCGCCAGTCGCGAGACCCGCGGCAACTTTAAGCTTTTCATTTACCTTACCTTCAGCACCTAAGCGAAACCGTATTCGGCCGCGATTTCGATCGTCGACAGTATTTTTGAACTTTTCGTGTTGATACCTGAGACGAAAATCTCCTTTCATCTTGATGTTCTGTGCCCATTGGGGAACGGCAGCCGATTCACCGGCAACAACCTGACGGCGGATTTCTTCTTTAGTTTTAGTTAAAATTTGCGCGGCTTCACCATGATTCAATACACCTTTTTCAACCAGCTTTTCAACTAAGATATCAATTTCGCCGGCCATAACCGGCGCAAGAGTTAAGATCATTAAGCTGAAAAAGGTCAGTAAAACAAAAAACACACCCGATTTTCTCATTACTTCTCCTCCTTAATTATAGGAAGTCCTGAATTGGTAAAACCCACGTCTTACCTTATTCAGCAATTCCTGTACTTGCTTTTCATTTAAGTTATCGGAATCTTCAATATTTTTCAGCACACACTGCAATTGAAATATCTGCGACCTTAAATAACTGGCAATGTAATCTTTTCGCAACTCAGAAACCTTACGCGCGACTCTCATTTTTCACCTCCTTTCTGCCCTTGTTTGTTAAAACATTTTTCTCGGTTAACAACTTTGATTAGATTTTAACAACTATCTATGTCAAACAAATGAGCGAAAGGTAAACTTTCTGTGAACTGGCAGAAATTCTGTAAAAGAACAAATTTATAATTCCTGAATTTTGTTTAGATGAAACATCTCTATAATAACCAGGATATATGACAGAAAAATGAAAGCTATGTGAAGTATTTGTGAACTATTTGGAGAGGATTTAAGGTGATCCTAGGATTTAGGAAGAGAAAAAGTAAATGAAGTTCCTTGGCCATAAGTACTTTCAACCCAAACCTTACCGTTATGAGCCAAGATTATATGCTTAACAATTGATAGACCTAATCCGGTACCGCCAAGGTCGCAGGACCGTGCTTTATCGACTCGATAAAAGCGTTCAAATATCCGGGGCAACTCAGTTTTCGGGATTCCAATCCCGGAATCTGTAACCGAAATCTCAACGAATTTACCTTTTTCGCAAGCTTTAATGAATATTTCGCCATCGGGTTTATTATACTTTATCGCGTTATCCACCAGATTAAGAATTACCTGACCAATCGCACCATCATCAGCTAAAACCTCAGGCAAATTTTCGCCGATATCAACCGTAACTTTTATCCCCTTCTTTTGGATCTGAGGTCTAGTCCCATTAATAACACGCTCAATAACCGGTTTAAGCGAAAGACTTTTTATCTGAAAACTAACTTTACCTGATTCTATTTTCGAAAGGTCTAAAATATCAGAAATCAGAGCTGCTAACCGATCAGCGTCGGAATGAATTATTTTAAGGAAGTCGTCAACATTTTCTTTATCATCCAAAGCGCCGTTTAACAGGGTTTCGGCATAACCTTTGATACTTGTTATCGGTGTCCTTAATTCATGAGAGACATTGGCGACAAAATCCTGACGAACTTTTTCTAATTGGCGTAACTCGCTAATATCATGAAACACAAATACCAGCCCTTCCAAATTATTATTTCTCACAACAGAAGCTACATTAATCAAAACTTTTTTTTCCCTGGAAACTCTAAGGGTTATTTCATAATTAGCGATACCTTTAAGCTCTTTAAGCGCTTGATCAAGAATATCCTGAACTTCAATATTCCTTAACACTTCGATCGGTTTTTTGCCAACCGGATCCTGGTATAGCTCTAAAATTTCCTTTAAGGCCTGATTCATCAGAATGATATTTCCATTTAAATCGACAGCCATCACCCCTTCAGACATACTTAACAATACGGCTTCTAAGCGTGAGCGGCTGGTCGTGACATCATCCATTCTTTGTTGGATCTCTTCAATCATCAAATTGAAAGATTCATTTAAATCGCCGATTTCATCGCCAGAAACAATTAAAGCTTTTTTAGAAAAGTCGCCTTCAGCAATTAACTTAGCCCTCAAAGATAACTGACGAATCGGCTTTGAGACTAATAACGATAAGATATAACTTATTGGCAAACTCAAAACGAAACAAAATAGAAGCGAAACAAAAAGTATGCTATTTAACCGATTAGAGATAGTTTCAACTTCAAGCAGGGGTATCGAAAGACGAATAATTCCGGCATATCCATTTTTATAGTAAGGTTCAGCGACATAAAGCATCCTTTTTTTTATCGTTGAGCTGAATCTTGTCGCCAGGCCCTGACCAAAGCTTAAAGCGTCCTGGACTTCCGGCCGGTAAAGATGATTCTCAACTAAAAGCAAGTCCTCGGCAGTTAATTCTGAATCGCCGCGGACAACTCCTAATCTGTCAACAATAGTCACCCGTAAACCAAGGTCTGCCGAAATTTTTTCAGCAAGAGAATCGAAACCACTGACATCAAAATCATCCGATAAATTCGATTCAATATAGGTCCGGCTTAACTTGAGTTCTTTATTTATTGAAGTTTTAATCCGCCCTAAAGTATGCTCTCTCAGCGAACGATTAAGATGAATAAATAATGCGAATAAAGATAAGGCAAAAATTACAACAAACAAAAAAGTTATTTTAATGTGGATGGGAAATCTTTTTTTATTCTTCATCGTCTTTAAAGCGATAACCTAAGCCGCGAACAGTTTCAATCATCCCGGCCGATCGGCCTATTTTTTGTCTCAGCCTTTTGATATGAGTATCAATAGTCCGCGTTGTTACATCAGATGAGATATCCCAAACATCATTTAGAAGTGACTCACGAGACTGGACACGCCCGATACGTTTTAAGAGCAGTACCAACAACTTAAACTCCATCATCGTCAGCAACACTTCTTTTTTCTCTACCAACACCTTATGACGGGCAATATCAACGACAAGATTCCCGACCGAAAGAATAGTTCTATCATCTTCAACCGGTTTACCTCTATTGATTATCGCCTTAACTCTTAAAATAAGCTCCCTGGGACTAAAAGGTTTTACCACATAATCATCGGCGCCTAACTCAAACCCGACGATTCGGTCAACCTCTTCGCCTTTTGCGGTCAAAAAAATAATCGGTACCGCCGCGAGATTATCTTCTTTTCTGATTTGCTTACAAGTTTCAAACCCATCCATTTTGGGTAACATTACATCTAAAATGATCAAATCAACCGGGCTTACATCTAAAAACTCCAAAGCATCTTCCCCGGTAATAACCGAAAAGCAGTTAAATCCCGACTTTTCCAAGTTATATCGCAAGAGCTTGGAAATATTTTTGTCATCTTCAACAACAAGAATGTTTTTTTTCTTAACCATTAAGTCTCCACTTAAACTAATTATATAGCCTAACTGCAAATTTAGTATACTTTTTTTATGTGTCAAAAAAGTGACATCACTGTGATTTCTATCTACAAACGCGATAGTTGCGTCTTAAACATCTCTATAGCGGTTTCTTTCCAAACTTTCAGCGAAAATTTAATGTTTTTTTTCTTTAGGCCTCATAAAATAAAAAACCTGCCGATTTTGCCGGCAGGGGATTGAATTTGCCAATCTTTAGGTCAGAGACACAATCGGAAAACAAAAACAAAAACGGCGGCGGGAACCAAAAAGGTTTTAAATTATCACGGCATCAAAATACTATTTTTTCAATAAATAAACCTTATCATTAACATGAACTTTCTTTCTTACCTTAATTCCAATCTGATCGCCTTTTGAGGCATAGTCAACCGCACGATGATTGACCTGCATCGAAACGATCTTTTGAGTAAAATCAGTATCGGCACCCTTAATAGTTATAGTCTCGCCACTTGAAAGAGACGCGCTTAATTCGATAATTCCGACTGATATTTTGCCAAAATAATGAGTAATGACACCAATAGGCTTTGGACTAGAACCTCTGGGATCGGATTTAATAGATTTTGACTTTTGGGAAACTTTTATTTTTTTCTTAACTATCTTCTTTTTGGCCAACACTTTCTTTGAGGTCTTTTTCTTAACGGCCTTCTTATTAACATTTTTTTTCTTTTTCTTTGCCGAATTTTTCTTAAGCAGTTTGTCAGACTTTTTGCGGCTTGAGACATTCTTTTTTAGTTCCGTTTTTTTAGCCGTTACTTCTACTTTTTTAGTAAGTTTCTTCCTAGCGCTTAGCTTAGTTTTTTTTGTCTGCAGTTTCTTCTCGGCCAGTTGGTCCTTTTTAATCTGACCTTTCGGGCGAAATTTACGGCTTTTATATTTTTTTTCAAGTAAACTCGTTTCAGGCTTTTTTATCCCCAACAATACTTTAAATAATTTTTTTATTCCCATAGCATTAAATAATCCTCATATTAGTTAGACGACCGACAATTGTTATTAAAGAAACCTTTTGAAAAACTATGCAAAAAGATAAAACCTATTGTACCGGAAATAATTATAAGACACAACATTTAAACTGAACTAATAGTTTAAACAATTGGCCTTAAAGAGTCTCATCCAACCAAGAAAAGCATTCTTCTTTAAATTCTTCGGCAAACTTATCAAATATCTTTTCGGCATGGCCGGCATTTTTAAATATTTTAATTTTCTTCGGAAAAAAAGCTTTTCCAAAAAGCTTCTCACTATGAGATTTTTTTATAAGCCAATCTTTCTGGCCATGAATGAATAAAACTGGCACCGGCGAAACCTTATCGACGACATCAATCGGATTTATTTTTTTTAGGAAGGGATTGCCGAAACGAATGAATTTTCCCTTACCTTTTTCTCCCAAATTAAGGATTAAATCATTAATCATTTCTTTCTCCCAAAAATGAAAATTGATCTTCCATACGTTTTCCGGCGCGCTGACACAGATAAGACTGTTGACGCGTTTGTTGACAGCGACCTCAATAATCGCGACCGCCGCCCCTAAAGAAAAACCAACTAATCCAATACGGCAATACCCCTTACTTTGGGCATAGTCGATAATTGACGAAAGATCGCTGGTTTCTCTTGCCGTCCAGGTAAACCGACCACTGCTTTTGCCATGGCCGCGGAAATCAAAGCAAAGCACATCGTATTTTTCGCTAAAATCCTCGGCTATTTTTTTAAAAAGAAAGGCATCTTTGTTGTTATAGAAACCGTGGGCTAAAATGACTACCGTATCTCTTTGGGTCGAATAATGGTCAAACGCTATACGATGTTTATCATCAGTCTTAATTGTTTTGGATACAATATTCATCAGTAAACCTTTTTTAAAATAGGAGCTCCGCCGCCATAGCTTTTATTGCTTTCAGATCAACCTTGCCTGTACCGAGCAAGGGAATCTCTTTTACTTGAAAAAAATTTTCTTTTTTAGGAAGCCATAAATTAGGAAGGTCTCCTTCAGCTAAACTCCTATGCAGCCAATCAATATCTATATCACCGACATACAAAACAACCAAACGTTCTCCTTTTTTTTCATCTTTTGCTGAAGTAACCGCGCAGATTGTCTCAGTTGCACCAAGAATTTCCATAATTTTTTCTTCGACTTTTATATGCGGAACCATTTCTCCGCCGATTTTACTAAACCGGCTCAATCGATCAGTAATTGTAATAAATCCGTCAGAATCAATAATAGCTATGTCGCCAGTAACATACCAGCCATCACGGATCACTTCTTCCGTTTTAAGCGGATCATTAAGATAACCTTTCATTACATTCGGTCCCTTGACAAGCAAAAGCCCTTCGGTATCATAGGGCAAAATCTCAAAAGTCTCTGGATTTACTATCTTTACAGCAACGCCCGGGATTGGATGACCAACGCTGCCAGCCTTATGGCCAACCTGATGAATCTTTTTATTTGCCGAAAGATAATCCGGATAACCCACCGAAACGATCGGTGAAAGCTCTGTTGCCCCATAGCCTTCAAAGGGAATAATCCCGTACTTCTCAAAGAAAGCTTTAGTTAACTTTTCTTTGAGTTTTTCAGCTCCGGCAACGGCACAACGTATTGTTTTAAACTGCTCCTTGCTGCAACGACGCAAGTAAGCACTTAAAAACGTCGGTGTACCCATGATAATCGTTGCTTTATATTTTTCGACTAACCGTCCAATTGTTGTTGCGTCCATAGGATTGGCGTGATAAACGACACCGATTCCACAACCTAAGGGAAAACACATCGTAGCCGTAAAACCGAATGAATGGAAAAACGGTAAGGCGCCGACGATGACATCCTTAGGATTTACATCAAAAACCTGATAAAATCCTTCGATATTAGAAAAGATATTACCATGGCTAAGCATGATTCCTTTCGGTTGCCCGGTACTTCCGCTTGAAAAAATTACACTAGCAACATCATCGACATTCTTTTTATCGGATCGCACACAGAACAGTTTAATCAAACTTTTTGGCATAAAAAGACTGATCAAATACGCTAATAACTTTTCAGCAGAGGTTATTCGCGATTTTATGTCCTCGAGAAAAACCATTTCATTACTGCTTTTGATATTCGCTTTATCAATAAACTTTCTTGAAGTGACAATTGTTTTTATCCTACAAGCTTTAACACACTCTTCAATCGCCGAATAAGAAAAAGTAAAATTCAAATTAACCGGGACTTTTCCGGCAAAAAATATAGCACCGTTAGTTATCGCGGCCATTGTCGATGCCGGCAACAGAACTCCGATCATTTCATTCGTTTCTAAGGGCCGGCGACTTTTCGGAAAAAGTTTTCCTTTCATTAAAATCATTGAGGCTAGAGCCTTTAAATAATTAAACCGAAGACCGCTGGAATCAGCCATACAAAACTTAAAAGGGTTTTTCTTAGCATTCTCTATAAAAGATATATGAAGTTTTTTCCGGTAAATCCCCCTTAGCTTACAAGCCTCAGCGCCTAATTCCTGCACCGCCAGACGCAACTGATAAACCCGTGACTCAGAAGGCATCGCTTGACCAATGATTAGTGTCAGCGGATAAGGCAGCTTTTTTGGTATTTTGAAAAAATATTTCCCCTTCGAAAAGCTAAAGAGACTTCCCCAAATATTGTCCAAATACATCGGAATAATCGGGGCATCAATTCCCTGCATTATTTTTTCAAAACCGCGATTAAAGGCAAGCATATTCCCGGTACGAGTTAAGCCCCCTTCAGGAAAAATGCAAACCAAATCACCGGCCTCAATCGCCTCTTTAGCTGTTTGCAAGGAACGCATAATTCCTTTTGGACCATCTTGATAATCGACCGGTATAACTTTCATAATCTTGCAAATAGTATGAATAATCGGGATATTATAGATCTTCCTGTACATTATAAAGCGTACCGGACGGTTTAAAGAGGCTAAAGTAACGGTCGCGTCCATATAGGAGACATGATTGCAAACTATAAGAGCGCCTTTTTTCTGCGGTATATTCTCAAGACCAAAGACTTTAAGCCGATAAAGCGAGTGAGTAATAAACCAATTAATTAATCGCACAAAGGCAATCGGAAGTGTCCAAACTATATATATCGTCGCAATGATAGATACCACCCCTAAAACAACAAAAGTCTGAGCCGGATCAAAACCAAATTTAGAACCTATTAACCATATAAAGAATGAACCAGAAAGGATAGCTAATGATGTAATAATATTTAAAGTAGCAAGGAATTCACCGCGTTCTTTTTCAGGAGATTCCCTTTGAAAAAAAGCATTAAGCGGAATTGTGTAAAATCCCGACGATAGACCTAGGAAAAATAAAACCAAACAAGCCGATAAATAGCTGGAGACAATCGTCCCCAAAACAAGAGAAAAGATGCTTAAGCCAATCGAACCCAAGGGAACCAGGCCAAACTCAATTTTTCCCTCAGAAAATCTACCGGCTAAAACACTTCCCACACCAATACCTAAAGCGACGACAGCCAAGAGAATACCAGTTTGGGAATCGGTTATTGAAAGATAATTCTTAGCGTAAAGAAGAATGTTCATTTGAAATACCGCGCCCAGGAACCAAAAATAAGCTATACCCAATAATGTTAAGAATAAAGCCTTATCCTTCTTTATCTGTTTTAAAATAGAAAAACTTCTTTTAAAGCCATTAGCCTGAAAAACAGCCTCGGGCCTCTGAGCGGTACTTTTTTCAATAAAAAATGATGCCAATAAACCAAGTACCGACAATAAAATAAGTATTAACGAACATCGCCATACCTGAGCGCCGACAACTTCTTTAATCCTTCCGCCAAAAGCGCTTCCCAAAATAATAGCAATAAAAGTAAACATCTGCAGATAGCCATTGCCTCTAGACAAATTTTTATTCGGTAATATTTCCGGTAACAATCCATATTTTGCCGGAGAAAAAAAAGCGCTCTGAGCTGACATTAGAAATAAAACAGCGCAGAGAAATATTAAATTTGCCTTAATCAAAGCGATTAAGCCAAGTACCATAATCATAAGTTCAAATATTTTCATAGAAACGATAACATCGCGTTTTGAAAACTTATCAGCAAGATACCCGGCAACCGGTGAAAAGAGAATAAAAGGTATCACAAACAAGGCGCCGACCATACTTACAAACCCCGCTCGAGAATCGACATTGAAAATAAGCTGTATTCCCATCAAAGAGATAATTATTTTAAAAGCATTATCGTTAAAAGCTCCTAGGAATTGGGTAACGAGTAAAAACTTAAATGATTTATTTGATATTTTTTCTTTACTCATCAAAACCTCCTCTAATATCAGCAAGCCGTTGACGTAGCCTCACCAAAGTCAAACTTACAGCTTTACTATCTTTATCAGACAGTGACTCCATAATTTCACTAACGACTAAAGCATAACGCGGCTCGATTTCTTTAACTAAACGCCTACCTTGGGCCGTTAATTCAACCAGGAAAACCCGCCGGTCATGGGATGATTTTTTCCGGCAAACAAGCGTTGTTTTCTCCAACTTT
>JAQTSA010000074.1 GCA_028711575.1 Candidatus Omnitrophota bacterium
GGGTTAGGAAATGGAAAAGAGCAGGGTCAGGCACTGAAAGCTGAAAAGATTGATAAGAGTTGGGGAAAAAGTAAAGGGCACAGCGCCTTTTCTTAACGGTCAAGGTCAGTTTTCTTTAAAACATTTATTTTCTTGACAGAAATATGGATCAGGAGTAAGGTGTTTTTACAATCAGGTGAGTCCCGAGTTAGAGGAATAAATCCCGGACTATAAAAAAGTAAAACCTTCGCTAGAAATGGCGGAGGATTTTTTATTTTTAACAGGAAAACATAATAGCCTGAAGGAGAAACAGGTCCTGGCTCAGAAAACGGAAAACAATTTGGACTATTTATTAACTCTGTCTGCTAAAGCGGGGGAGGTCAAATTGATAAGTTTCAGGAAATACTTAATGGATATTTTAAGATGGTTTGAATGGAGGTAAACAGATGAAAGAGAAAGAATTTTCACAATGGATAAAATGGAATGATCGCAATTGTTCGAAATATTCAGAAGATTTAGGGTGCCCAGGAGTTTATGCAATTCAATATAGTGAAGTCAAAAAAAGAAATTTGAAGTTTTGCTGGAAAGATGATATTTGCTATATTGGAGAAACTCATTCTCAAAAGGGATTAATACAACGGTTGAATCAATTTAATAATGTTTTGCGTGGTGGTACAGGTCATGGTGGAGCAGAAAGATTCTTTCTAGGGATTTATAAAAAACAAAAAAGTGATTATAAAGATAAAAATAATGATTTGGAAAAAAAATATAAGGAGATAATAGAGAATTTGTATTTTGCTATAATTTCGATAAAGTGTGATGATTTTAATATGAAAACAATTTCTCCTAAGGATTTGAGGACATTGGGAGACATAAGAAAGTTAGAATATGAATGTTTGGCTAAATACAAAGAAGCAAGAGTACCGAACTCTTCTGTTCCTCGGTTTAATGACCCTGCTAATAAAAAGTCAAAAGTTACTAAAAGCGTTAAAAAGAATAGTAGAAAAAGTAGTTAAGTTCTCGACATAACCTTGATGCTATTCCGGGATATATTTCCCTTGATTAAGGAGTTACGGGCACAGCGTCCTTTTTTTGACCGTCAAGGTCAGTTTTCTTTAAAACATTTATTTTCTTGACAGAAATATGAATCAGGAGTAAGGTGTTTTTACAATCAGGCGAGTCCCGAGTTAGAGGAATAAATCCCGGACTTTAAAAAAGTAAAACCTTCGCTAGAAATGGCGGAGGTTTTTTTATTTTTAACAGGAAAACATAATAGTCTGAAGTAGAAACAGGGCCTGACTCAGGAAACGGAAAACAATTTGGACTATTTATTAACTCTGTCTGCTAAAGAGGGGAAGGTCAAAGTTTTAAAAGTGGTGGATAGAGTAATATTTAAAGTTGAGGTCTAATTTCGATATTTTTAAAGTAAGGATGTAAAAATGTATCTTGTTGAAACCCATGGGAAGCTTTCCAAAGATAACGAAAACAAAGAAGATATACTTACGTCTAATGTGTTTTCTTTTTTTAAGTATGCGCCTCGTCAGATATTCCTAAAGAGATTGCTTAATCATTTCGGTATTGAAGTTTCAGATAAAGAGGCTAAGTCAGCCGAATTTATCTTTTGGCACAGGTTTCAAGATAACACCGAGCCTGACTTAGTATTAGTCGCAGGCAATTATTACTTGTTGATAGAAGCAAAGTATTTTTCCGGCTTTGGCCAAAAAACAAAAATCACCGAAAGCCAGCTATCAAGAGAAGTTTACGGTGGCATGCTTGAGGCTAAAAGCATGGGGTTAAAATTTAAATTAATAGCCGTAACCGCGGATTATTCCTATAAAGAATCTAAATTTAACGAAATACCCAAGGAATTTACCTCGGACTTTATCTGGACTAATTGGCAGAATATAACTGTTTTGATATCGGATATACTAGAAAATAAAACAGGAATTAATCCGGAAGTCAGGCTTATGGCTCAGGATTTATGTGATCTATTAATTAGAAAGGGCTTAAGAAATTTCCAAGGCTTGTGTTTTATCAAGGTGAGTAAAAAGATAAAGCGTCTTGAAAGCTTATTTTTTATGGCGCAGACAGCATCGCGAAGGGGTAGCTTTATTGGCTATGTCGATGCCCTTTCTCCGGAGCATAGAATAAATAGGAATAAAGAGTTTATTTATTTTAAACACGGTAATTTGTTTTTTCAAGGTCAGGGTTTATTATCTGGTAGACGTATCAAACACAATAAAATAATATTTTTCAAAAAGGAGGGGTTTCGTGAAAGACAAAAAGGTGATTATAGAGCAGTCAAAGCTGGCATTTGATTTTGTTCAGAAGCTGTATTTTGAGACTTCTTATCTGATAAAAGAGATAGAAGGCATGCTGGCTGAAGAAGAAGAGAAATTTGTAATCGGCAAACCAGCTGGTAGCGCGATTAGTGCTAGGACTTCAAGGGGGCTTGAAGCGACCAATGTGTCTTTATGGACAATAAGAAAACTGGCTGTATTTTATATACCTGAAGTGGCTACGCAGACGAGAGGTGGTCAGACATTCACTAAGTTTGGGGATAAGTTAAAATTGATATACTTTAGAGTCATATTGAACGAAAAAGACCTGGAAGAGCCTTATCTTTTAGCAGGGGTTTTTTATGAGATAAATAACAAAACAAAGCCAAATAATTGGCCTCAGAAATTTGAAAATGTTATGGGACACTTAGAATACAATGAAAGTAAGGTATTTCATAAACTAGATCCTATTAGGTATGAAGATCCGTACATTAAGTTTAAAGGCAAACTTTTTAGCGTGAATTTATTTGATATAAAAGATAGTGCAGAGATCCAAAAGAAAATAATAAAGCCTGCTCTGAAGCTTTTTCGGGCAATATAAAAGATCCGCTATTTGAGGAGAAACAGAGCCTGACTCGGGAAAGTGAAATAAATCGCATTGGTAATATTCGTCTTGCGACTAAAGACGAGAATTTACAAAAGCTCAAAACACCTTGTGCAGATTGGATTGTGACTGTTTCAGGTGAATTGAGAAAACTTCATATAATTCCGTCATGTGACCAAGGCCAAAATGAGTGGTCGATAAGTACATATTCCAAGTTCGTTGAAGTTCGTGAAAAAGCTATCTTTGAAAATATAGCAGGAAAATTTCGTGATTTGGGTTAGTAAGTATATTTTTATTTAATACATTGTATGTAGGCTTGTAGCCTATAGCCTGTGGCGGGATGTTTGCAGCATTAATCACTTGTTTAAGGCGGAAATCTTAGGATATCCTTAGTGAAAGTTTTAATTCTATATCTTTGTGATTTTTTTAATTTTCGCATCTGCCTCTTTGATGTTATATAATGGAGTTGGAGTAGTAAAAAATTCTAAATATGAACGATCAAGAACTAATATTTCAGGAAGGTAATTTCGATATTTGGTCTGACAGCGAAAAAGAAGATGGTGTTGGGGCTGAATGTCAAAAGCTGCTTACTAAATCTAAATATTTGAACGCAACTCAATGTTCCAAGTATTTATGGATTCGTTGTAATGCGGCAGAACGTATTCCAAAGCCCTCTGAGAGTCTCAAATATATTTTTGATATTGGTAACGAGATTGGTAGATTAGCAAAACAACGGTTTCCTGGTGGTATCGATATTCGGGATGATGATTTTAAAAAAAATATTGAGCAAACAAAGCAGTCATTGTCTTTGCAAAAAAGAAAACCTATTTATGAAGCCGGTATTGTTGCGGATCGTTTATATGCACGCGCGGACATTTTGGTCCCCATTGATAATGACGCGTGGGATATAGTTGAGGTGAAGTGTTCTACTAAAGTTAAGACAATTAACTATGATGATGTCGCCTTTCAGCGATATGTCTACGAGAAGGCTGGATTAAATATAAACCGTTGCTATCTTATGTACATCAATAACCAATATGTTCGTCAAGGCGATATTGATATCAATGAGTTGTTTATTCTTAAAGATATAACAGAACAAGTTTGTGCTTTGTTGCCACAAGTAAATGGTTCTATTAAGGGTTTGCTTGATATTATTGATATGGATAAATGTCCATCCTGCGGGATATCTGAAATGTGTTTTACCCCATACGACTGTCCTCTGCAAGGCGAATGTTGGGAACATGTTCATAATGGGAGTATTTTTGAATTTCATGGTATGCGTAAAAAGAAAAAGTTTGAAATGTATGATAGTGGTGTTGTGTCGATGGCTGAAGTCTCAGATAGTGATTTAAAACCAAAGCATATTATCCAAAAGAGATGCAGTCAACAGAATAGCCCATATATTGATAAGAACGCTTTATCGCTGTTCTTAGATAGATTTAAATATCCGCTTTATTACATGGATTTTGAAACGGTGCTATCGCCTATCCCACGATTTGTTAATGCGCGGCCATATCAACAGATATCATTTCAGTTTTCTGTGCATATCCAAAATGCGATAGGCCAAGATTTAATCCATAATATGTTTCTTGCGCGATATCCTGATGACCCAAGAAAAGAATTTTTAGAAAAACTTCAGGCTATTTTAGGTGAAGCAGGCAGTATAATTGTTTATTATGCTCCTTTTGAGAGAACAAGACTGAAAGAGTTTGCAAGAGATTTCCCTGAGTATGAGAAATGGATTTATAATATTATTCCTAGAATTATAGATTTGAGAGACCCTTTCTCCGGGTTCTGGTTTTACCATCCGTCTCAAGGTGGAAACGCATCAATTAAAAAGGTTTTACCGGCTTTGACCGGCACGAGTTATGAAGGCATGGAAATTTCAGATGGGGGGTGCGCCTTCAGAGAATATGCGAGAGTTACTTATAATGATGTGCCTGAAGAAGAGCGTCAACGTGTTTATACCGCCTTAGAAAAGTATTGTGAGTTAGATACTGGAGGTATGGTCAGTATTGTCAATGAATTAAGGAAGATGGCTAACTTTCATAAATGAAGATAATACCAATAAACGAATAGGAGAAGCTGTTGCAAACAGACTTCAGTTGTAAAAGTAATAAGAGGAGCCACCGCAATGCTTTACAATAATGGACCTCTCTGATAAAATTAAGCCAATAAGTCGGGGGTTTAATATAAATCGGTTCTAATTAGATTGAGTTTATGATTCCTAGAAATATAACAAGGGCAAATATTCTAAAAGCGTTAAAAGAATTAGATAGAGGGGTAATTCCTAAGATTAGAATTTCCAAAAAATTCCTGTTGGTCTATAAAAACAAACAGTATCCCCCCAAGTACGTTATATCGTTATCAAATAGATATGCTAACGGGAAAGAGTTGGATTGTAGTCTTTTTAACGGAGGGGATGAAACAAATAGTTATCTTGAAGCGAAAGGTTTCAAGGTGATTTCTGTGCAGGCATCTAATATTTTTCCGGGGGTATGCGATGCTCCGCGGAATACAAAAGCTCAGAAGAGACATAGCGAAAGGTGTTGTGATTGCAAAAAAGTCATTATTGAAATGTTAAGGAAGATCTATGGGGAAGTAGAGATTAATCCTAAAATTAATATTTCGGCAAAAGCTGAGGATTATAAGAGTAGGAATAAAGATATCTTTAGCATCTACAATGCTTTAAAAGCATACAGAGGTTCTGCGAATTTTGATAGAAGGAAGACTTTGCCACGATGTGATATCTTAGTTAAGAATGGTAATTTTCTCGTAGAACTAGATGAATCTCAGCATTTCACTAAACTAAGAGAAATAACACTTAGCAAATATCCTAAAACACTGCGCATTAGTTATGATTTTGAAAAATGGAAACAGCTTTGCGAGGAAATTAAGGCAAAAGATTCTGATCCTTGTGACAGGGATGAGGCTAGGGCATGGTATGATGTTCTGCGCGATTTCTTATCCGTTATAGACCCGTCTTTTGGGCCAACTATTAGAATATATTTAGGGTCTACTAAGTGGTGCGATTTGGATC
The DNA here is from genome assembly GCA_028711575.1 of Candidatus Omnitrophota bacterium. GTDB lineage: Bacteria > Omnitrophota > Gorgyraeia > Duberdicusellales > 4484-171 > JAQTSA01. The sequence continues at coordinate 5,903 of JAQTSA010000074.1, forward strand.
CTAATAACCAAGATGACATTGATTGCTTCAAGAAACTTGTAAAGAAGAAACACAATAATGAATATTCTTGTACTAAGATAAAAAATGGGGATGATCCAAAGTTAGCTAGAATAATCCTGAAAGGACCATGGAAGGGGGATAGAGAATTGGCAAAGAATGTTTTGGAAAGCGTTGCTGGAGCATTTTCCAAAAAGGAATGTGTTGATTTTTTAATAACGTGTGGGGCATTCTTAACTTTTGATTTACCAGAAGGATTAATCGGTAGTAAAGATATTAACATATTTATAAAAGCGGCAGAAAAAGAATGTAAGCAATTGTTGAGTAAAAAATTAAGGGATAAATTATCTAAGTTTGTTAAATATATAACAATAGGGGTAGATTATCGATCTATTAATGGACTCCAATCACTTTACTGTGAAATGGTGGCGATAGTGGAGTTAAAGACAAATAAATATTATTGGACAGGGAAATCGTATCCAACGACGACACAAGAAACGACGCTCATAAGATTCCAAGATTTAAAATCCCATTTTATCAGTACCTCAGAGGGTAAGGTTATGGTCTTAGGGTGTCATGATCTTAATATCTTTAGTAAAAGAGGCAAATCTGTTACCCAAAAAGAGTGGAAAAAGAAAATTAGAAAGGATTTTTATAAAATTGCAAAGAAAATGGAACCAGAGATTGTATTGCACCACCCTCATACAACAGATTATAAGGCTACATGGACATCCTCATGGAAGGAAATCGTTAGAACAATCCCTACAGTTAAGAAATATGTCGGTGCAGGATTATATTATAACCCTAAACCTAACGAAGAGGTTACGTCTACACTCGAAGATGTTTTAGATGGGAATAGACGTGGAAGTACTTTAGATTTTGTATTTGATTCTGGTTGATTGCCGGGATGTCTGGTAATTACTGGGTAAGGGCAGCCTATTCACTAGTTCAAGGGCATATGTCTCCTAGGGTAATATAAAACGGATAAGTCGGACACAATTTAGTCGCAAAGAGTATGTCTCCGAGCAGAACATCTAACGCGGTAATTACAGGCAAGATGTATTTTTTAGTGATGACGATAAACTAGCTTACATCGATTATCTCTATACCTATGCTAAAGAAGCTGGAATTTTCGTTTTGGGGATATTGCTTAATGAACAATCATGTACATTTAATTGCGGTTTCTGATAAAGACCCTGAGCGTAAAAAAGCTTATCAAAAGCAGCTTGAGATATATGCCAAGTATTGGGCGGAGCTGACCGAAGAGCCAGTCAAAGAACAGATACTTTTAAAAGTAGGCTAATAAGGAGTGATGTATGATTACAGAGAAAAAGATTCAGCAAAAGTTTAAAAAAGATTACAATCTAGCTGTAGGTGAGAAAACAGCAGAGGATTTAAAAGTGACTATCAATAAGTTTTCGAAAGCTAAAATGAAAGTTACCGGCAGATCATATGAGACCGGCCGTAAAAAAACAGTCAGCATCTTAGTTACCGATTTAATCAAATAAACTATGCAAGATGAGCTATGGGATTTTTTCTTAGAGGGTGGTGATGAGCTGATGAACAGCGAACAATGCCCTCATTGTATCCACACTGTTTATTTAGATCAAGCCGAGTATGATGATGAGACCGATAATATAATAATCTGCCCTAAATGCGGTAAAAAGTTTAAAATTATCTAAAATATTTATTTTCTTGACATGATTGTCAAGCAGGAGTAGAGTGATTTCACAATTAGGTCAGTCCCGAGTTAGAGGAATAAATCCCGGACTTTAAAAAAGTAAAACCTTCGCTAGAAATGGCGAGGGATTTTTTATTTTAAGGGGGGTGCAAGTATGTTAGGTTGGAGTGTAGCGGTATTTAAAAAAGGAGATGAGGGCTCATCGTGGAGTGAAAACCTATATCTTGCTCGCTGGGGGACAGGTCTGTTGGGTTTAAATTGGCTAGATGAACTGGTTAAAGAAAATAAGGCCGTTGATTTAGGCGGAGATGGTTATCCTTACAGCTATTCTGTAACCGCTGGAATTTTGTTGCCTATCCTAAAATCTGGATTACCAAAACATAATACTCCTCCTGTTATCGGTGATGACTATACACTTCCCGAAGGATGGAGTAGTGGTGTAGTTTTGTATGAGGATAAATTTCTTGATTGTACGGTCGATCAAGTTTTGATTGTCGAAGCTTGGGATTTGAGTTAATAAGATTAAGGTTATTAGTAAAGGAAACAGGCCGTTATCTTTAAAGAATAAAGTGAATTTTATGGATAAAACTACAAAAAATATATTTAAGGCTTTGATGTTTGCGGTTGAGGCGCATGGATATCAAGCACGAAAAAGAACAAAAATACCATATATAGTCCATCCTTTAGGGGTTGGTAAAATTCTTATAGAAAATGGTTTCTCTGAGAGTCTTGTAGTTGCAGGGATTCTCCATGACGTAATCGAAGATACTCCGATTACCGAAAAGGAAATAAGAGAAAAATTTGGGGCCAAGGTTGTGCGCCTTATCAAGGGTTGCTCTGAACCAGATAAAACAAAGTCTTGGCGAGAAAGGAAAGACCACACAATTGAAATGAGCAAAAAAGTATCGTTGGATATTTTGATTGTTGAATGCGCCGATAAACTCGATAATATTCGGGCTATAAAACATGATTATACCCGTGAAGGCGAGAAGTTTTGGAAACGTCTTAGTGCACCTAAAAAAGATCAAAAGTGGTATTACCAATCTTTAGCAAAGATTTTTGTGAATCGTATGAAAGATGAACCAGCTGCATTATTAGCGAAGGCATTTAAGAAGGGAGTTATTAGTGTTTTCGGGTCTATCAAATAGTTTGAAATTTTTGGTGCAGGTGGGGGTAATGTTTTTTTTAACTATTAATCTTGTTTTTGCCGACTCTCCACTAACATCTACCGAGTTTTACCAAGCGTATGATTATCTAACCATCATAAGGATTGCCAAGGAAAGAGGTGAGGTGGATAATACCATTGCGAAGTTTCTTCTATCTAAAGCTTCTATTGATAAAAAGATTGCGGTTATTAATGCGTTAGGATGGAATTTTAAGGGTAAGGGTAACGCGGAAGCTTTCTGCCTGTACCTTAACAACCCTTATGGATTTGATAACGAGAAAATCGATTTGGCCTTCGCTGATAGAGTTAATAGTGATAACTTGCTTTGTTACGGGTACTTGTTGGCTATGGACGATTATTTTCAGCCGGAACGTGCCTTACCGTATATAGAGCATGCGGTTAAAAAGAAGCCTAACAGTTTGACGTTTAAAATGCTTGAGGCTCTTGTTAAAGCACAGATTGCTTTAGGTAAAGATTGGGGAGATGTTTGGGTGTCTGTTTCGAATGTTGTTGATGACAAGACATTGAAAAAAGATATGTCTGTTAAAGCCGTTAATGAAATAATGGAGTATATAAACCTTTATAAAGACTACTAAAAAGAATAACAGGGTCAGACTGAACTTCCCCTAGTTTAGTGGACACCTAATAGGGTATAATACTACATACCCAAGGAGGTGTCTGATGGCAGAAAGAATGAAAACAACAGTCAAAACAACAGGGTCAGGCACTGAAAGCTGAAAAGATTGATAAGATTTGGGGAAAAAGTAAAGGGCACAGCGCCTTTTCTTAACGGTCAAGGTCAGTTTTATTTAAAACATTTATTTTCTTGACAGAAATATGAATCAGGAGTAAGGTGTTTTTACAATCAGGTGAGTCCCGAGTTAGAGGAATAAATCCCGGACTATAAAACCAGTTAGCTGGTCCCGATAATGAAAAGTAAAATCGGGAAAGTAAAACCTTCGCTAGAAATGGCGGAGGATTTTTTATTTTTAACAGGA